>JASLHP010000397.1 GCA_030149625.1 Solirubrobacteraceae bacterium | reverse complement strand
CCTCGGGCATGCTTCGCTCGCCCATGCAGAACAAGGCCAAGATCACGTTATGGCAGTAGAGATCGAGGATGATGTCGTCGATGTCGCGCAGCAGCAACGCGAGCTCGTAGCAGGTCGCATTCAGACCGAGCACGTCCACCGCCAGGCGCAGAGGGTCGTAGCCGTGGACGCCGGGACGTCCGACGAGCCGCTCGTCGAGCACGTCGACGCCCTCGATCTCGCGGATCTCTTCGCGCGCGACGGCGAGCGCCGCCATCGTGCGCTCCAGCAGGTCGCGACCCGAGACGGCCGCCTGCCGGCGGGCGGCGTCGAGCGAGGCGAACAGCAGCGAGTTGGGGCTCGTCGACTCGGTCAGCGTCACCGCACGGTCGACGGTGTCGGCCCCGATCCTCGCGTCGTGGCCGAGGTGCAGCATCGCCGACTGCGTGAGGCTGCCGACGATCTTGTGCGTGCTCGAGATCACCAGATCGGCTCCCGCCGCGAGAGCGTGTTCGGGCAGCGCCTCGTGGAACGCCATGTGCGCCCCCCACGCCTCGTCGGCGATCAGCGCGACGCCGTGCCGATGGGCGACCTCCGCCAGCCCGCGCATGTCGGCGGCGGCCCCGAAGTAGGTCGGCGAGATCACCCACGCGCCGGCGGCCCCCGGGGTTGCAATGAGGGCGACGTCGAGCGCCTCGGGCGTGAGACAGTGGGCGATCCCCAACTCCGGATCGATCTCCGGCGAGACGAACGTCGGCCGCAGCCCCGAGTAGACGAGCGAGTCGATCGTGGAGGAGTGAGCGTTGCGCTGTACGACGACTTCGTAGCCTTGATGGGCGAGCGCGAGCCCGGCCGAGAGGTTGCCCTGCGAGGCGCCGTTGACCAGGAACCACGCGCGCTGCGCGCCCCAGGCCTCAGCCGCCAGGCGCTGCGCCTCTTCGAAGGGCGTCGGCTCGGGGCCGAGGTCGATGCCGTAGGTCAGCGCGGGCACGTCCATCGCCAGCGCGCGCTCGCCGACCGCCCCGATCAAGCCCGGGTCGGCGCCCGCGCCGCCCTTGTGGCCCGGCACGTGCAGGCGCGCGGGATTGCGCGCCGCGTAGCCGCTCAGCGCTTCGAGGTACGGGGCCGCGTGCTGGCCCTCGCCGGCGCTCATCTGCGCCCCGCCCGCCGGGCGATCACGGCTCCGCCCCCGCGACCGCGGCGGTCGCCCCCTGCGGGGCCGCACCTCGCGCGGTGCTGCGCAGCAGGCCCGTGTCGCGGGTCAGGCGCTGCGCGAGCGTTACCGGGATCACGCTGACGATGAGCACGAACAGCACCACGACGTTGACCTGCGGCAGCTGCTGGCCGAGGCGGATGTTGCCGAAGATCCAGATCGGCAGGGTGCTCTGGGCGCCCGCCGTGAACGTGGTGACGACGATCTCGTCGAAGGACAGGGCGAACGCGAGCAGGCCGCCGGCGACGAGCGCCGTCGCGATCATCGGCAGAGTCACGAAGCGGAATGTCTGAAGGCCGTCCGCCCCGAGGTCCATCGAGGCCTCCATCAGCGAGGTCTGCGTCCGGCGCAGCCGCGCGAGGACGTTGTTGTAGACGGTGACGATGCAGAAGGTCGCGTGTCCGATGACGATCGTCAGAAGGCCGAATTCGACGCCGTTGAAGCTGATGAACGAGTTCAGCGCCATACCGGTGATGATGCCCGGGAGGGCGATCGGCAACACGAGGAGCAACGAGATCGCTTCGCGCCCGAAGAAGCGGAATCGGTGCACGGCGAAGGCCGCCATCGAACCGAGCACCATCGCGATCAGGGTGGCGAGCACCCCTGCGCGCACCGACAGCCACAGCGAGTGGCGCATTTCCGCGTTGTGCCAGGTCGGCGAGAACCACCTCGTCGAGAGCCCTTCCAGCGGCCAGCTCTGCACGTTGGAGGGGTTGAAGGCGTAGAGGATGATGATCGCGATCGGGAAGAACAGGAACAGCATCAGCAGCGCCGTCCAGATGCCGAGCGCGACCTTGCCCCATTTGTTCGTTCCGATCACAGCGCCTCGAATGCTCCGAGCCTGCGGGCGATCAGCAGATAGATGCCCATGATCACCAGCGGGACGGTCGCGAACGCCGCCGCGAACGGGACGTTGTTGGCGACGCCGACTTCGCTGTAGACGACGTTCCCGATCAGCGTCGATTCGTTGCCGCCGACGAGCAGCGGCGTGATGAAGTCGCCCAGCGTCAGCGAGAAGGTGAAGATCGAGCCGGCGACGACGCCCGGCAGGATCAGCGGCAGCACGACGCTCCTGAAGGTGCGCCAGCTCTTCGCGCCGAGGTCGGCGGACGCTTCGATCAGCGAATCGGGCACGCGCTCCATCGCGCTCCAGACCGGCAAGATCATGAACGGGAGCCAGATGTAGCTGAACACGATCCACATCGCCGTGTTCGTGTAGCCGACGTTGACGTGCGCGCCGACCTGGCCGAGGAAGTAGTTGAGGATGCCGTCCTTGGCGAGGATCAGGCGCCACGCGAAGACGCGCACCAGATAGCTCGACCACAGCGGGATCAGGATCGCCACGAACAGCACCGACGACAGTTTTCTTGGCGCGACACGCACCGCGAAGAACGCGAACGGGATCGCGAGGACCGCATCGGTGATCGTCACCTCCGCGGCGATCCGGATGGTCCGCCACGCGATCGTGCGGTAGACCGGTTCTTTGAAGAGCCGTTCGAAGTTCGCGAAGGTGAATTCGTGGATGATCTTGCCGCTGAGCGGATCGACCTTCCACAGCGACGACAGGAACAGCAGGACCAGCGCCGCGAGGTAGATCAGCACGAACCACGCGCCGGGCGCGGAGAGCAACATGACGGCCCGCAGCCACGGCCGGCGGAAGAAGGCCGCCGAGACGCGGGTGCGGGCCGTCGGGGCCGCAGCGATGGAGCTGCTAGCCAAGCTGCTCGCCTATCCGGTTACTTCTGTCCACTTCTGCTGCCAGGTCGAGTAGTCCTCGCAGTTGTTCTGGGCGTTGCCGCAGGCCTGCACCGGCGTCTTCCAGAACTTGATCGAGTTGAAGTACGCCGCCGGAGCGTTGGCGTGGTAGGTCGTGCAGGACCCCTTCTTGATTTTTTCCATGTAGGGGCAGGCCTTCGTGTTGGCCGGCGTCTCG
>JASLHP010000346.1 GCA_030149625.1 Solirubrobacteraceae bacterium | reverse complement strand
ACTCCTGGCGGAAACGGGTTGCGCTACGCAGCGGTTCGCGCTCGGCGCGCTCCCCGCGCTTGCCGAAATGTGCGTCGACGAGCGCGGTGAACTCCGGGCCGTCCGTCATCGGCGGCGATCCTACCCCACCACCGCCGCGCGATGATCGCGACGAGTTCGCCTATTGGGACTTCGCGCGCAGCAGGTCGTGGCTCAGCTGCGCCGGTTCGGCGAGCAGGCCGTCCAGGCGCGTCAGCTCGCGCATCCGTTCGCGATCGTCCATCGATGCGAGCAGCGCCGTGTCGACCTTTCGGCGCGCGTCGCCGAGCAGCGCGTCGATCTCGCCGAGCAGCACGAGGTAGCCATCGCTCTGCTCGCTTCCGGCCGGCTTGCGGGCTTTCGAGTTGGCGCGTCCGGGCGCGGCCACCGCGATCAGCTCCGACTCCGACTCGACGGGGTCTGTGGGCGAGAGGCGTGCCACGCGGACGAAACGCTACTGATCGGCGGCGACGGATGACCCGCGGCCGGCGCGCCCATGCGGGTCGATCGTGATCTGGGGCTATGCATGCTCATCTTTTCGGCGTCCGCGGCGGCGAGCTTGACGGTTTCGGCGCCGGCGCTCGCCCGGATTACCGGTGCCACCTGCCGGAACAGCGCCGCCGGGCGGATGTTGCGGTCCCTCGTGGGTGTTGTATTCCATGACTGTCGGAGTGCGTGATATACGACTCCTCCGAATTCCGAACGTGGGGGAGAGATGGCCGAGACGCAGACACCGGACGCCGAGACCGACGAGCTCGTCTCGCATGTGCTCGCGCTGCGCAAAGACTTCGTCCAGCAGCTGCTGCGCGAGCACGGCATCCCGTACTCCGGGCGCAAGGGCCAGCTGCGCCAGCGGCTGGTCGGCGGCATCGAGGACGGCACGGTCACGCTCGCGCGCGTCGCCGCGTTCCTCGACGAGGTCGAGCCGGGCGGCAAGCAGCACGTGTTCCTGCTGCGCGCCCGCAAGGCGCTGAACGACGGGTGGCGCGACCCGGCCGCGGTGCACGAGCGCCTGCAGCGGCGCAAAGCCGTGCACGGCCTGCTCGACGCGCCCACGCCGCTGCTGATGCCCTCCGAGTTGACGCTCTCGCGCGTGCTCGTGCAGGACGGCCTCGTCGAGATCACCGCCGTCGAGGCGCGGCGCTACCTCGAACGCGACGAGAGCTATGACCGCGAGGCGCGCACGGAGGAGGGACTGCCGATCGTGCTGAAGGCCCACGTCGAGCGGGTCGCCCGCAGCACCGTCCTGCTGCGCTGGGACACCGGCACGCGCCACGCCGCGCTGCACGTCACGCAGGCCTCGGGGCGCGGGCTCTCGCGCAACCACTACCGGGAGGTCTACGAGCGCTTCGCGGCCGCCGTCGAGCCGTGGCTGGCGCTCACGGACTTCCGCGAGCTCGACCTGCGCAAGGCCGTCCACGCCCTGCAGCTCCGCGAGCGCGCCGGCGACGCCCTGACGAGATCGCGCCGCGCGCGCTTTGAGACCGACGACGGCGCCGAGATCGAGGCGGTCAGCGCGAGCACGGGCTCGGGCATCTACTCCGACAGCCAGGCGACTCGCGCCGTCGGCCAGGTCGAGGGCCCGGCCAGCGGCTACTCCGGCAACTTCTACTGGCTGGGAGCCGCCGGCACGCCGCTCGATGAGGACCTGCACGTGTCGATCCTCGCGTTCGATGCCAGAGTGCACTTCATGGTCCCGAGCACTCCCGAGGCGGTCGAGCACGTCCTTGGACAGATTCGAAGCCTTCTCTAGCGCCTGCGCGCCCGTCTCCGGCGCGCAGGCGTGCGAGCGCTTCGCCTCCTATCTGCGCGAGCGCGGCGCCGGCGCGCGCCTGGCGCCGGCACGGCTGGCCGCCGAGCTGGCCCTCGACCTCGAGGAGCAGCTCGAGGACATGCTCGAGCTCGCGCTCAGCATGGGCCTGCTCACCCAGTGCCCGCAGGTGCGCTGCCAGTGCTGCGCGGCGCGCATCGACCAGCAGCCGCTGCTGCGAGCGTTCGTCGAGGACGGCGAGGCGCGCTGCCCGGACTGCGACGAGCCGCTGAGCGACCCGGGCAGCCTGCCCGCTGAGCTGCGCTACTGCCTGAGCGGGGAGGCCGAGCAGGAGGCGCTCGCCTTCCAGGAGCGCCGGGCGGCGCGTCCGCCGGGGCGCGCGGTGGTCCTCTGCGCACTGACCGTCGAGCTCGCGGCGGTGCGCGCGCAGATGGATGCCAACGGGCCGGTGTCGGAAACGACCGTGCGCGGCGGGGACATCCATCTCCTCGGCAGCTTCGACGGCGCGCACGTGCGCTGGCAGCTGCGCGCCGTGCTCTGCGAACCGACCAACGAGGCCGCCGCCGCAGCCCTCGCCAACGCCGTCAACGCGTTCGACCCCGACGTCGCCCTGTTCGTCGGCGTGGCCGGCGGGATCGCCTCCAAAGGCGTCGCGCTGGGCGACGTCGTCGCCGCCACTGACGTGGTCGGCTACGAGGGCGGCAAGGACACCGAGCACGGGCTGCAGCCGCGACCGGCGGGCTTCATCGTCTCCCACGATCTCCGCCAGCTCGCCAAGCACACGCTGCACGAGCCCTGGCAGCAGCGGATCCTCCCGGCGCCCGGGGCGACGATGCCGGCCGCCCACGCCGAGCCGATCGCCGCCGGCGCCAAGGTGGTCGCCTCCGCTGCCGGCGAGACGGCGAAGCTGATCGCGCAGGTCGCGCCCCGCGCGGTCGCCGTCGAGATGGAGGGCGCCGGCTTCCTCGAGGCCGCCCGGCGGCACAAGCAGCTCAGCGCGAGCGTGATCCGCGGCGTCTCGGACCTGCTCGACGGCAAGGCCGAGGCCGACGCCGCAGGATCTCAGCAGCGCGCCGCGGCGAACGCGGCCGCGTTCGCCTTCGAGCTGCTCTACCGCTTCCAGCCGCCCGCGGTGTGAGGAAGACGGTCGCGCCGCGCGGCTGGCTGACACGCTGTCGTTACCTCCACATTCGATCCAAACCCTTGCCGGGACTGCGCCGGTTCACTTAGGCATGTCTCTCCTTGTCACTCCGTGTCGATTTACGGAGTGACCCAAACGACAAGGGAGATACAACGATGCGTTTCTCATCCTCTGCGCTGCGGCGCTCGCTCGCCGTGGTCGCGACGATGTTCGCCTTCGCCGGCGTTGCAACGAGTCCGGCGTTCGCGAGCCTCACCAACACCACGTGGAACATCTCTTCACCTGCGACGATGAAGTGGGCGACCACCGGTATCACGATCACCAAGGAAGGTGGCTCGCCGCTCTCCTGCACGCTCGCTCCGAAATCTCAGACCGGGCAGGCCCACAACGAAAACGGTGGCGGCGAGGGGAGCGTCTATGACGATCTGCAGCTGCGCCTCGTCTTTTACTGCCCCGACAGCGCTCATGTGTTTGAACTCGGCGCGATCGTGCTCACGAAGGCCGAAGGATCCTCGCGCTTCCTCGAAACGGTGACCTTCGGATCGCTCGCGTCGAGCCCCTACGGCAGCTTCGAACAGAGCATCAAAGCGGTCGGAAGCTTCCTGAACGGGTCGGGGTCGACGCCGTCGACCTTCACCCTCAGCAAAGCACCTATCGGCTACACCGCCACCGGTCACAACCGGATCGAGGTCTCTGGCACGTTCCAGGTGACGACGGGGACCGGCGGCTTGCTGACGGTCAACTG
>JASLHP010000307.1 GCA_030149625.1 Solirubrobacteraceae bacterium | reverse complement strand
GGCGTCCTTTCGTGGCCAGCACGCGCCGCTGAGGACGGCCGTCGCCGCGCCCGCCCGCGGGACGCCTCCTGAGGTCGCGCATCCCCGCAGGCGTCGGCGGGCAGGCAGGTGAGCCAGTCGCGTCGTCGAAGACGTTGGCGGAGATGCTGAGCTCGACCACCCAGGGTGCGACGCCGCGCATGTTGCTGGACCGGACGGCGGCCGAGCGCGGTCGCGGACGCGGCCTGGTCGACGCGCGCGCGCTCAGCGAAGGCTTCTGCTCGCCCGCCGGGCTGCACCGGCGCCCCTGGCTCGAGCGTCTGCGCCGGGCCTTGGAGTCCGGCCTGTTCGTGCTGCACTTCCAGCCGATCGTGGCGCTCGGCGATCGTCGGATATCCCACCACGAGGCGCTGCTGCGGCTCGCCGACGAGCCTGATGGGCGCCTCGTCGCGCCGGGTCGCTTCCTGCCCGCGGCTGAGCGCTACGGGCTCGTGACGGAGATCGACCGGATGGTGATCGACGAGGTCGCCGCGCTGCTGTCCGCCGTCGGCGACGAGCGCGCGCGCATCGCGGTCAACCTGTCCGCGCTGTCGCTCAGCGATGCCACGATGCTCGCCTATATCGCGAGCCGCCTGCGCTGGCATGGGGTGGCGCCCTCGCAGCTCGTGATCGAGATCACCGAGACGGTCGCGATCGCCGACATGGACGGGGCGCGCAGCTTCTGCGCGGGCGCGCTCGCGCTGGGCTGCGAGGTCGCGCTCGACGACTTCGGCGCGGGCTTTGGCTCGTTCCAGTACCTCAAGCACTTGCCGTTCACCTATCTGAAGATCGACGGCGACTTCATCCGCCGGCTGCCCGTCTCGCGCACCGACCAGCTCGTCGTGCGAGCGCTCGCCGGTGTCGTGCGTGGCATGGGCGCGCAGACGATCGCCGAGTTCGTCGGCGACGAGACGACGATCGAGATGTTGCGCAGCTATGGCGTGGACTACGCGCAGGGATTTGCCGTCGGACGGCCGCGGCCGACGCTGCCGGTCTATTCGGGCTGAGGGAACTGCGCTCGCATCGCCGCGTCCCACGCGCGATCTCCGAGCAGGCGCCGGGTCGCGATCGAGAGTTTCGCGGACGGCGTGATCGTGATCCGCGCCGGTGGCCGGCGACGCGTGATCGCGCGCTCGATCACCTTCGCCACGCGCTCTGGTCCGGCGCCGAAGTGACGCATCGGGCCCTCGTAGGCGCCCGCGGTGACGGCCCCGACGGTCGCGTTGAAGCGGGCGTAGGGGTCCTCGTCCGAGTCGCTGCCTGAGGCGTCAGCGCCGTCGCCGCCGGTCACGTCGGCCATGCTGGCGGTCGCGGCGTGGCCGAACTCGGTCGTGATCAGCCCCGGCTCGAGCAGGACGACGTCGATGCCAAAGCCGCGCAGCTCGAAGCGCAGCGCGTCGGAGATGGCCTCGAGCGCGTACTTGCTCGCGTGGTAGCAGCCGCCACCAGGGAAGGTCAGGCGGCCGCCCATCGAGCCGAGGTTGACGATCTTGCCCCAATGCTGCGCGCGCATCCGCGGCAGCGCCAGCTGGGTCAAGCGCACGAGCCCGAGCACGTTCGTCTCGAACTGGCGTCGCACGGCCTCGATCGGCACCGTCTCGATCGCGCCGCTCTGGCTGTAGCCGGCGTTGTTGATGAGCACGCCGACCGCTCCCTCGGCCTGCTCTACGGCCGCGACGGCGGCGCGCATCGAGGCCTCGTCGGTGACGTCCAGCGCGAGCGTGCGACAGCCGGCGTCGGCGAGCTCCGCGAGCGTCTCGGGCCGGCGCGCGGTCGCGTACACGGTCCATCCCGAGCGCGCCAGACGCAGCGCGCTCGCGCGGCCGATGCCGGAGGAACAGCCCGTCACCAGCACCGCCTTCGACAGCTCGGCCATGCGCGCAGCATAAACCGCTGAGCGAGGTAGGCTCCTGACATGACCACCATCTCTGCAGACTCCCTGCCAGACGCGCTGGGTGCCCCGGCGCGCGAGTTCATCGCCCAGCCGCACCGGCTGCTGATCGGTGCCGAGCGTCTCGACGCCGCCGATGGGCGCACGTTCGCCACCGTCGATCCGGCCACCGGGAACGAGATCGCGGTCCTCGCCCTCGGTGGAGCCGAGGATGTCGAGCTGGCGGTCGCGGCCGCGCGAGCGGCGTTCGAGGACGGCGCGTGGGCGAGCATGCCGGCGGCTGGGCGCGAGCGTCTGATGCACGCGCTCGCGGACGCGATCGAGGCGCGCGCCGAGGAGCTCGCCCAGATCGAGTCGCTCGACAACGGCAAGCCGGTCGGGCTCGCGCAATACGTGGACGTCAACGGCGCCGTCGGGCACCTGCGCTATTTCGCCGGCTGGCCGACGAAGATCGAGGGCGGCGTGCTGCCCGTGACCGCGCCGAGCATGCACTGCTACACACGCCGCGAGCCGGTCGGCGTGTGCGCGCAGATCATCCCCTGGAACTTCCCGCTGCTGATGGCCGCATGGAAGCTCGGCCCGGCGCTCGCCGCGGGCTGTACCGTCGTGCTCAAGCCGGCGGAGCAGACGCCGCTGTCGGCGCTGCGCGTCGGCGAACTCGCGCTCGAGGTCGGCTTCCCGCCGGGCGTGCTGAACGTGCTCACCGGCGACGGCGGCACGGGTGCCGCGCTCGTCGATCATCCCGACGTCAACAAGATCGCGTTCACGGGCTCGACCGCGGTCGGACGCGAGATCGGAGCCAAGGCGGGCAAGGCGCTCAAGCGCGTGACGCTCGAGCTCGGCGGCAAGTCGCCGAACATCATCCTGCCCGACGCCGACATCGACGCCGCCGTCAAGGGCTCCTTCCAGGCGATCTACTTCAACTCCGGGCAGGCGTGCAACGCCGGCTCGCGGCTGTTCGTGCCGGCGGAGCGCTTCGACGAGGTCATGAGCAGCCTCGCCGACGCCGCCTCCTCGGCGCGGCTCGGGCCCGGTCTCGACTCCGGTACGCAACTCGGTCCGCTCGTCTCCGCCGAGCAGCGCGAGCGCGTGCTCGGCTACATCGACGCGGGTCGCGAGGAGGGCGCCGAGGTGCTCGCCGGCGGCGAGGCCGCGCTGAGCGACAGCGGCGGCTACTTCGTGGCGCCGACGCTGTTCGCGACGAGCTCCGACGAGCTGCGCATCGTCCGCGAGGAGATCTTCGGGCCGGTGCTCGTCGCTTCCCCGTATGACTCGCTCGAGGAAGTAGCCGAGCGCGCGAACGCGGGCGAGTACGGCCTGGCCGCGGGCGTGTGGACACGCGATGTCTCGAACGCTCATCGCCTGGCCGCGATGCTGCACGCCGGCATGGTCTACATCAACACCTGGGGCGCGGTCGACCCGTCGGCGCCGTTCGGCGGCTTCAAGGCGTCGGGCATCGGCCGCGAGCACGGCCACGACGGGCTCGACGCCTATCTGGAGACGAAGACCGTTTGGACGGCCTTGTGAGCCTCGTCGCTTCGTGAGCGTCGCTGTCTCGAGCGAACGTCGCGCCACCGATATCCGCTCCGAGCGGTGGGCGCCGGCGCTCGCCGCGCTGCTCGGGCTGCTGCTCGTCCTCGCCGCGGCCGAGATCGTGCTCGACGCGGCCGCCGGGGCTTCGCCGCTGATCCCAAAATCGCCGCAGATCGCGGGCTGGCTCGGGGGGCTCGGCGAGCGCCTCGGCTACCGCGTCTTCCTGATCGCGCTGCTCGTCTCGAGCGCCGCCTACGCCGGTCTGATCGCGCTCTGCCTGCGCTCCGCGCGCATTCGAGCACGCGGCGGCGACGCGGCCCTCGACAGCGGCGCTGGCGGCTCCGTTGTCTCCAAACGCTGGGCGATCGTGCTGATCGGGGCGCTGCAGCTGATCGTGTTCGCCGGACCGGTGCTGATCTCGACCGACGTCTTTAGCTACATCGCCTACGCGCGCATGGGCGTCGAGCACGGTCTCGACCCGTATACGCACGGCCCCGTTGCGATCGTCGGCGATCCGGTCTTCGAGTACGTCGGCCACGACTGGCTGCGGGTCGCCACCGCCTACGGGCCGATCTACACGCTGCTGTCCTACCCGCTCGCGCCGCTCGGCGTGGTGGGCGCCCTGTGGGGCATGAAGCTCGAGGCGCTGCTCGCGAGCGCCGGCACGCTCGCGCTCACGTGGCGGTGCGCGCGAGCCCGCGGGTTCGACCCGGTCGCGGCGATCGTGATCGTCGGCGTCAACCCGCTGTTCGTGATCTACGGGCTCGGCGGCGCGCACAACGACCTGATCATGATGCTCGCGATGATGGCCGCGGTCAGCCTCACGGTCGCCGGCACGCCCAGCGCGCGCCGCGAAGCGGGCGCGGCGGCGTGGATCGTCGCCGGCGCGCTGACGAAGGCGACGGTCGCGGCGCTGCTGCCGTTCATGTTGCTCTCGCGCAGGCGCCTCGCGCCGATCGTCGGGACCGCGGCGGCGCTCGTGCTCGGCGCGCTGATCGGCTACGCCGCGTTCGGCGTCCACGGCATCGATGTGGTGGCGGCGCTCAATCGCGACGCCGCGTTCGTCTCGACCGACAGCTTCGCCGTCGAGATCGCGCACCTGTTCGGCAAGCCCGGCGTGTTCCCCGTCGATCACGACCTGCTCAAGGCCGGGCTCGTGCTGATCCTCATTCACCTGCTGTGGCGGACGTGGCGCGGCTATGACTGGGTCGCCGCCTCGGGCTGGGCGCTGTTGGCGATCTCGGTCACGAGCACTTGGCTGTTGGCGTGGTACATCCTGTGGCCGCTGCCGCTCGCGGTGATCACGCGCGACCGGCGCCTGCTCGCGGCCACGCTCGCAGTGCAGGCGCTGTTCGTCGTCCACCAGATCTCGCCCCTGTTGGTGCCCGTGCAATGAACGCTCACGCGGCAGCCGACGTGACGAACGCCGAGGACGAGCGGCGCTGGCGGTGGCTGCCGCCAAGGCTGCGCCCGCGCTCGGTCGAGCTGAAGGGCAGCGGCGATCTGCGCTTGGTCGAGACGTTGCTGCTGGTGCTCGTCGGCTTGGTGCTCGCGACAGCCACGATCAACGACCTCGTGCGCCAGGCCGGCATCAACCATCGCCTCGTCGCCGACCTGAGGACGTGGCGCGACTACACGGGACACGACTACCACAACATCTCGATCGACCAGGAAACGCTCGGCGTCGACGAGGGCCGCGAGGTGCTCTGCGGCAACACCAGCCCGGGCGCTCCGAAAAGCCGAACGCAGATCTGCCTGGCGATCTGGGGCCCCGTCGCCGACGGCCGGCGCACGGTCCACGGGGGCTGGTATCTGCCCGCGCACGTCGAAAACGACGTGCCCGGCGAGCGCTACGGCTGCTTCGGGGCCGGCGGACAGGGACGGTGCCCACGATGAGCGCGACCGCCGGACGCGAGCCGCGGGCGCGAGCCGCGGGCGACGTGGCGGAAGCCGGCGAGCCGCGGCCGAGCCCGGCGGTGGGCGCGTCGAGGCTGGCGCGCTGGTGGCCGCTGGCAGCGCTGACGCTGCTCGCGGCGAGCTTGCGACTTTCGACGCTCGACCTGCAGAGCTTCTGGTACGACGAGGCGTTCACGCCCGTGCACGTGCTGCACCCGAGCCTGTGGGCGACGCTGCGCTCCGTCTCCCACACCGAGAACACGCCACCGCTCTGGTACCTGCTGGCCTGGGTGGACGCGCGCGTGCTCGGGACCGGCGAGGTCGCGCTGCGTCTGCCGTCGGCGCTCGCGGGCATCGCCACGGTCCCGGTGGCGTGGTCGATCGGGCGTGAGCTGGAAGACGCTCGCGGCCGTGGCGTGGCGGCCGCGTGCGCGGCGCTCGTCGCCGTCAACCCGCTGTTCGTGTGGTATTCGCAGGAGGCGCGCGCGTACGCGCTGTTCGTGCTGATGGCGGCGCTCGCGATGCTGTGCTTCCTGCGCGCGCGCCGCGATCCGGCGCCGCGCCGCATCGCCGCGTTCGCGCTGACCGGCGCGCTCGCGCTCGCGACGCACTACTTCGCGGTGTTCCTGCTGATCCCGATGGTGCTGTGGCTCGTGTACGAGCGACGCACCCGGCGCGCGGCGCTGCCGGCGATCGCCGTGCTCGCGCTCGTCGGCGCGGCGCTGTTGCCGCTGATCTTTGCCCAGGGCGGCCACGGCACGCAGTGGATCGGACACTGGCCGCTGTCGGAAAGGCTCGAGGCGATCCCCCAGTACTACCTCACTGGCTACTCCGGCTCGCCGCTCGGCCACGGCGTCGAGCTGCTCGTCGCGCTGCCGATCCTCGCGGGCATCGCGCTCGGTCTGTGGCGCATGACCGGAGCCGCCCGCGGAGCCGCCCGCGAGCGCGCGCACGACCGAGCGCGCGGGTTGCTGCTCGCCGTCTCGGTCGCGGCCTGCGGCGCGCTGACGCCGATCGTGCTGGTCGCGCTCGGCGCCGACTATCTGGCGCCTCGCAACCTCGTCGCGGCGATGATCCCCGTCACGGCCGCGATCGCCGTGCTCGTGATGTGGCCGGCGCGCGGGAGCTCCTCGCGGCTCCCGCGGGGCGCGCTCGCGGCGGCGATCGCGCTCGCGTTCCTCGCGGTCTCGCTCGACGTGGACCTCAGCCCGCGCCTGCAGCGCGGCAACTGGCGCGATCTCGCGAAGGCGCTCAGCGTCGCGGCTCCCGCGCATGTGGTCACGACCGTCGAGCTCGGGTCGGCGCCGCTCGAATACTTCCTGCCCGGCCTGCACAGGCTGCACGAGGGCAGCTTCGTCAGCGTGAGCGAGATCGACGAGACCGGCTACGCGCCGCTGCGGGCCTCCGCCGGCGAGCCACCCGCACCGGGATTCCGGCTGCGCGCACGCCTGGACGTCGACGGGCTGATCGTCTATCGCTTCGTCTCGGCGGTCCGGCAGCGGGTATCCGAGGCGACGCTGCGCCGCCACGTGATCACGCTCGCGACCCCTGAGGTGCTCGTGCCCGCAGGCTCTCAGGTGTCATCTTGATGGGTGCAAATGAGAACTTGTATGCGCAACTGTCGTTTTGGATCAAAAAGATTTAGGTTTTCAGCATGCCGCAGCTGACCTTGGAAGCTCACACCGAGGCGAAGGTGGCGTTGGAGAACGCGCGCGAGCACCTGATGTCCCTGCAGAGCGACGCGGGCTGGTGGCGCGGCGAGCTGCAGACGAACGTCACGATGGACGCGGAGGACATGCTCCTGCGCGAGTTCCTCGGCATCCGCCGCGCCGAGGAGAGCGAGCGCACGGCGGCGTGGATCCGCTCCCAGCAGCGCGACGACGGCACCTGGTCGAACTTCCACGGCGGCCCCGGCGAGCTCTCGACGACGATCGAGGCGTACTGGGCGCTGAAGCTCGCCGGCGACTCGATCGAGGCCGGCCACATGCGGGCGGCGTCCGAGTTCATCCGTCGCGAAGGCGGCATCGAGCGCGCGCGTGTGTTCACGCACGTATGGCTCGCGCTGTTCGGCCTGTGGTCATGGGATCGCGTGCCGGCGCTGCCGCCCGAGGTGATCCTGCTGCCGGCGTCGGTGCCACTCAACGTCTACGACTTCGCGTGCTGGGCGCGGCAGACGATCGTCGCGCTGTCGATCGTCAAAGCGCATCGCCCAGCGCGCTCGCTGCCGTTCGAGCTGGAGGAGCTGCACGCCGAACGGGCGTCCGCGGCCGGGCACTCGGCGTTGCGCGGCGCGGGCCGCGTCTCGCGGCGCAGGGTATGGCTCTCGCGTCTGGATCGTCTGCTGCGTGCCTATGAACGCCGGCCGCTACGCTCGCTGCGCCGGCTCGCGCTCGCGAGAGCGGAGCGCTGGATCGTGCGCCGCCAGGAGGCCGATGGCTCCTGGGGCGGCATCCAGCCGCCATGGGTCTACTCGCTGATGGCGCTGCACCTGGCCGGCTATTCGCTCGAGCATCCCGTGATCAGACGCGGCCTGGAGGGACTCGATCGCTTCATGGTCGAGGACTGCGGCGAGGATCGGCGATCGCGGCCGCCGGGGGCGCCGGCTGGCGCAAGCCGACGCCTGGAAGCGTGCCAGTCGCCGGTGTGGGACACGGCGCTGGCGATGGTCGCGCTCAGCGACGCGGGTCTCGCACACGATCACCCGGCGATGCTCGCCGCCGCTCGCTGGCTGCTCGGGGAGGAGGTCACCAAACGCGGCGACTGGTCGGTTCGCCGTCCAGATCTCGCGCCGGGCGGCTGGGCGTTCGAGTTCGCGAATGTCAACTACCCGGATGTGGACGACACCGCCGAGGTGATCCTCGCGCTCGACCGCCTCGCCGGGCGCCAGCCGCTGCGCGCGCCGGTCGACGGCGCGATCGGGCGAGCGCTGAGATGGGTCGAAGGCATGCAGAGCTCCGACGGCGGCTGGGCCGCGTTCGACACCGACAACACCCTTGCGCTCGTGCGCGAGCTGCCGTTTCTCGACTTTGGCGAGGTGATCGACGAGCCGAGCGCCGACGTGACCGCGCACACGGTCGAGATGCTCGGCGTGCTCGGCCTCGGCGAGACGCCCGCGGCGCGCCGCGGCGTGCGCTGGCTGCTCGAGCACCAGGAGGCAGACGGCTCGTGGTTCGGACGCTGGGGCATCAACCACGTCTACGGCACCGGCGCCGCGCTGCCGGGGTTGATCGCCGCGGGCGTCGCGTCCTCGCACCCGGCGGTCCGACGGGCGGTCGCATGGCTCGAGAGCCACCAGAACGAAGACGGAGGGTGGGGCGAGGACCCGCGCTCCTACGACGACCCCAGGTGGATTGGCCGCGGCCCGAGCACCGCCTCGCAGACGGCCTGGGCGCTGCTGGCGCTGCACAGCGTCGGCGAGCGATCGTCGGCGCTGGCGCGTGGGATCGCGTGGCTGGTGGCGAGCCAGCGCGAGGACGGCAGTTGGGACGAGCCGCAGTACACGGGCACGGGCTTTCCGTCCGACTACTACATCAACTACCACCTCTACCGGCTCACGTTCCCGATCATGGCGCTCGGGCGCTGCCTGCAGACGGACGCCGACGAGGACGCCCTGAGGGACGCTCGCGGCGAGCGTGCCGAGCGACGGGGGTGATGCTCACGGCCGCCGCGCCGATCGATGCCCCCGCCGCCGCCGCGGTGATGGCGCGAGCGCGGACGGAGAACTTCCCCGTCGCCAGCCGCGTGCTGCCGCGGCGTGAGCGACGGCACCTGCTCGCCGTCTACGGCTTCGCGCGACTCGCCGACGAGCTCGGCGACTCGACGACGAGCACGAGTGCAAACGACGCCGCCGAGGGCCGGCCGGCGGCGGCGGCCGCCGCGGAGCAGAGGCT
>JASLHP010000112.1 GCA_030149625.1 Solirubrobacteraceae bacterium | reverse complement strand
AATCAGCTCAAGCTGCTCCCCGTCCGGCTCGCGGCATAGCGCCGCGGGCCGGACGGCCCTCTACCGGGCCCGCGCGGCGCACCGGTCGAGGCTCATGCGCGCCCGTGACGCGCGCGGATCGCAGCGAGCGTCCGCAGCGCTCGGTCCGGGTCGACGGGAATCTCCGCGAGCGCGCTCGCGAGCTCGACCGCATCGTCGATGCTCGCCACACCGCCCAACTCCTCGCACCAGCGCTCGAGCCAGCGCAACGCCCACACATCGAAGGCATCCGGCCGCTGCACCGCGACGAGCGGCAGGAAGCGGAGCGTCAACGTGAGGTCCAGTGGTCGCCCGCGCTCGCGCGCAGCCATCCGTGCGATCGCGATCGCGAACTCGAGCTCGCCGCGATCGAGGTGCGCTTCGAGCTCGCGTACGGGGCGATAGGGCCTTGACACGAACGTATGTTCGCACACGGTTCGCGCTCGGACGAGCGGCGCCCGCGTGCGTGCATATGCTCGGGGCATGTGCGGGCGCTACACCAACACAGCAGGACCTGAAGAGCTGAACGACCGCTTCAAGGCGCCGATCTCGGGCGACGCGGGCACGCGACGCTTCAACATCGCTCCGACCGAGGAGGTGCTCGCGATCGTCGCCCCGAAGGGCGAGCCCGAAGCGCGGATGCTGCGCTGGGGGCTCGTGCCGCACTGGGCGAAGGACCTCAAGGGCGGCGCCAAGATGATCAACGCGAGGATCGAGACCGTCGTCTCAAAGCCCGCTTTCCGGGATCTGATTCCCAAGTCATCGCGGCGCGCGCTGCAGCTCGCCGACGGCTACTTCGAGTGGCTCAAGCCCGAGAAGCGCAGCGAGCCCCGTCAGCCGTTCTACTTCCAGGTCGACGGAGGAGCCCCGTTCGCCTTCGCGGCGCTGTGGACCCCCGCGAAGATCGACGGCAGCTGGGTGCACAGCGTCACGCTGCTCACGTGCGCCTCCGCGCCCAATCGCATCGCCGCGCCGATCCACGACCGCATGCCCGTGATCCTCGCCGACCGCGACGCGCAGCAGGCTTGGCTCGACCCCGCGCTCGACGCCGAGGAAGCGCTCGCGGTGTGCGGCGCGCTGGCGACCGCGCGACTCTCAGCGCACGCGGCCAACCCCGCCGTCAACAAGGCCGGCGATCGCGACGCTGAGGGACCGGAGCTGTTGCGCGCTCCGAGTTAAAGGTGCCGAGCAGCGGCAATGTGCGTAGCCAAGGCCACGTCACGCGGTCAGCCAGCGTCGCGGGTTCTCCCTGAAGATCGTGTTGAAGACGTCGTCGTCCATCGCTCCCTGCTCGCGCAGCGCCGGCACGACCTCCTCGAAGACGAGCGTCATCGACCAGTTGCGGATCGCGCCGCTGGATTCGAACACCTCGCCCGCCTCCGGCGGGAACCAGTCGATCGATGCGCAGAAGTCCTGGGAGATCATCAGCCGCTCGGCGTGCCCGCGACGCAACAGCTCGGCGGCAACCGCGTTGCGCTTGTCGATCGGCAGGTACATCTCCAGGCCGTAACGATCCAACCCCACGTACACGCCGCTGTCGATCAGCCCCTCGATGTAGTCGACGTCGTCGCTGTCGCCGCAGTGGGCGATCTGGACCTTGGCAAGATCGACGCCCTCCTGCGCGAAGATCGCGACCTGCTTGGGGCCGGTGGCGACCGCGGGCATCGAGTGCGCCATGATCGGCGCGCCGGTCTGCACGCTCGCGCGCGCGACCGCGCGGTGAATCTTCTCGACATTGTCCGTCACGCCGGCCGCATCCGCGGCGCACTTCAGGAACGCCGCCCTGATCTCGGTTCCCTGAACTCCGCGTTCGATGTCCTCGACGAAGTGATCGGCCATCACGTCGATGTCGCGGTTGGCGAAGTAGTGGGGGAGATGGTCATAGCTGTAGATGCCCGTGCACGCGACGATCCGCACGCCCGTGCGATCGGCCACCTCCCTCATGAAGCGCACGTCGCGCCCGCCGAACATCGCGGTCGGATCGACGATCGTCTGCACGCCGTGGGCCTTGGCGGCGTTCACCGCCACGAGCGCCGCGTCCAGCTCGAGCTCATCGTCATAGCGGCTCGGCCACTGCACCGCCACTGCCTCGTCGCGAAAACGCACGTGCTCGTGCACCAGCGTCAACCCCAGCTCCTGCGCCTCCACGGCTCCCTGCACGGTCTCTACGCTCGGCATCCTGTCTCCCTCGACCGATTCCCTCTTTCGCCGTCCACTGCAGCCTACCCTCAGCAGGCTCGCGCCGGGGGTCGGTGAGCTGCGCTCAGGCGAGGTGTTTGGCGGCGATCAGCTCGATCGTGCCCTTCGTGCGGATCGTCATCGCGCCGAGCAGCCGCGCGAGGGACGTCATGTCGAGCGCCGAGTCGAGCACGCCGTCCGCAGGCAGCCAGTAGAGCTCGCGGCCGTCGAACACGAGCCCGTCGGTCTCGCCTGCCAGCGCGAGCGCATCCGCGCGCGCCTGCGGCGAGGGCTCGTCCGCGAGAAACCCGACCTGGAGCTTGCCCGCCGAACTGCTCACACGTTCAGCCTCGAACGGTGTCGCCGCCGCGACCGCGCGAACCTCGGCGGCCGTGCGCACGAACGTCGGCACGGCGTAGCCGAGCGCTTCCGCGAGTCCCGCCTCGATGCGCGCTCTGACCTCTTCCGGCGGCTTCGCCTCGCCGGCGAACACGACGTTGCCGCTGGCGCGAAACGTCGCCACCTCGGCAAAGCCCATCGCAAGGAAGCGCGCGCGCAACTCCTCGTTGGTGAGGCGGTGCCCGCCGACATTCATGCCACGGAGGAAGGCTGCGTACGAGGACACGATCGGCAGCCTATCCGTCCCTCCGGCTCGGCTTCGCCTGGATGCGGACGATCACGACAAGTCATGGGCGTCTGCGCCTGGAACGTTCTTGACCTCGTTTAGTCACGGTGTCTGCTTCGAGACCGCCGACTGCCCACAACGAGCGCCGTCGTCGCGGCAACGCTCGTGATCGATGGTGCTGGCCATGGGTAGCCCTCCGCGACGCAAACGACTGTAACCACCGCTGCGGCACAACCTTGTTTCCTATTTCTTGGATGGATCGGGTGGTGACGATGAGGCGTAAGATCCCGCTCCCAGGCGCTACACCAGGAGGTTTTCAGATGTCCGACAAGCCGACCCTCTACGTCTGTCATGTCGACGACGGCGGCCCCGGGCCGCACGCGTGCAAGCGCGCCCAGCGCGCGCTGCGCGACGCCGGACACGACTTCGAGAAGGTGGTCTATGGCAAAGGCAAACCCTTCGGTCTGTTCACGACTGGCACGAGGCCAGAGCTCAAGGCAATGAGTGGCCAGGAGAAGCTGCCCGTGCTGAAGCTCCCCGACGGCACCACCGTCAACGGCGGCTCGAGCATCGTCAACTGGGCGACGGCCAACGCGCCGGCCGCCAACCCGAGTACGGCAAGCGCCTAGATCTGGCTACAAGCCGACCGAGTCGACCAGCGAAGGGACGGAGGGTGGCCCTGGCGGGCGTACGCGGCCTCAGGCGGCCGGCGACGCGGCGAAGCGCTCGGCCAGGATCGCCGCGACGCGCGCGCGGTGGCGCCCCGCGCCGCCCAGCAGCACCGCGTCGAGCTGCGCGCGCTTGAACAGCCAGTGCACGTCCGCCTCCCACGTGAAGCCGATGCCGCCGTGCGCCTGGATCGCGCTCGCCGTCACTTCGCGCCCGGCGTCCGACGTCGCCGCCTTGGCCATCGCCGCCGCCTCAGCCAAGCCGTCCGGGTCCGCGTCCGCGCTCCACGCCGCGAACGCCGTCGTCGAGCGCGCCTTCTCCGTCTCCAGCAGCATCTGCGCGCAGCGGTGCGAGACCGCCTGGTAGGCGCCCACCGGGACGCCGAACTGCTTGCGGTCCTTCACGTATGCGAGCGTCATCTCCAGGGCGCGCTCCGATACGCCGACGAGCTCCGAGCTGACCGCCACGAGCGCGCGTCCGAGGCCGGGGCAGCCGTCCTCCAACGACTCGCCGGCGCCGTCAGCGGCGCTCACGCGCGCGGCCGAGCGCGTCGGGTCGATCGCCGCGACCTTGCTCACCTCCGCGTCCTGCGGGGTCAAAAGGCGCCCACCGCCGTCCTCTTCGACGAGCACGATCACGTCCGCCTCCGCGCCGCTCACCACCAGCTCGGCGGTGCCGTCAACCGCGCTTGAAAGCGCGCCAATCGTCTCACCCGACGCGAGGCCCGGCAACCAGCGCTCGCGCTGCTCGTCCGAGCCCGCCTGCTCGATCACGCACGCCGCCATCGCGCTTGGGAGGAACGGCACCGGCGCGACCACGCGGCCCAGCTCCTCGCACAGGATCGACAGCTCGATCGTGCCGAGGCCCTGGCCGCCGTAGCCCTCAGAGATCGCGATCCCCGGCCAGCCCAGCCCGCGCAGCTCCTTCCACAGCGCCGCGTCCGTGCTGCCGGTCTCCGCGTGCGCACGCACCCGCGCGAACGTCGCGCGCTCGGCCAGCAGGTCGCGGGCGGTGCGCTGGATGTCGCGCTGGTCGTCTGTCAGGCCGAAGTCCATGCCGCTACGCCATCCCGCAAGCGGAGGCCGAAGGCCGGAGCCCATAAAAACTAAAGCGCTCGCATGGGCACGCAGGGCAAGCCGGGCAAGGTATCGAGGGCCCACCGACCCCGCGTGGCGTGCTGGCCGAAACGGGGATGCGAGCGGAGCGAGTGTCTACCGGCTTCGGTACGCGAGCGACCGAGGACGCCGGTCCGGCGCAGCCATGCGTGTTCATGCCGCGACCTTCAGGCGGGGGAGACCGAGCACCCGCTCCGCGACGATGTTCTTCAGCACCTCCGTGGTGCCGCCCTCGATCGTGTTGCCACGAGCACGCAGCAGCTCATAGCTCCAGCTCGTGCCCGTGATCAGCGCCTCGGGGCCGATCACGTCCGCCGCCAGCTGCGTCGCGCGCTGGTTGGTGTCGGACCACAGCCACTTCACCAGCGAGCCCTCCGGGCCCGGCTGGCCATAGCGCTCCGCGTCCGTCAGGCCCTTCCACGCCAGCAGCCGGATCGACTCGCAGCGCACGTGCAGCTCCGCGATCGCGTCCGCATATAGCGCGTTCCGCAAGAGACCCCTCTCGGCGGCCGCCGCGATGATGTCGTCCAGCAGCTGGCGCAGGCGTATCTGCAACGCGAAGCCGAGGCCCGCGCGCTCGTTCATCAGCGTCGTCAGCGCCACCTTCCAGCCGTTGCCTACGCCGCCCACCATGTTCGCGTCGGGAATCCGCGCCTCCTCGATGAACAGCTCGTTGAACTCCGCCTCGCCCGTGATCTGGCGCAGCGGACGGATCTGCACCGCCTCCTGCTCCATGTCCATCAGGAAATACGTGAGGCCCTTGTGCTTGGCGACCTCCGAGTCGGTGCGCGCGACGAGCATGCACCACTTCGAGTACTGCGCGCCGCTCGTCCACACCTTCTGGCCCGTCACCACCCACTCGTCGCCGTCCTTCACCGCGCGCGTCTTCAGCGACGCGAGGTCTGAGCCGGCGTCCGGCTCGGAGAAGCCCTGGCACCAGATCTCCTCGCCCGAGAGGATCGGCGGCAGGTAGCGCTCCTTCTGCTCCGGCGTGCCCCACACCATCAGCGTCGGGCCGCCCAGCAAGAGCCCCAGCGTGTTCGCCGCGAACGGCACGCGCGCGCGGCCCAGCTCTTCGAAGTAGATCGCCGACTCCGACTGCGACGCGCCGCGCCCGCCGTACTCCGTCGGCCACGCCGGTGCCGCCCAGCCGGCGTCGTACAGCCGGCGCTGCCATTCGCGACGGTACGCGAACTGCGCGTCGTCGCCCGCGTCCGCGGGCGGTCTCTCGCTGGGCTGGTTGTCCGCCAGCCAGGCGCGCAGCTCATCGCGGAACGCGATCTCTCTGTCGCTGAACGTCAGGTCCATGTGCCTCAGCGGGCACACTACTGCAACATGTCTTGACAAGTGTCGCACACATTGTTTCTCGGAGTGAGCGCCTTCATCGGGCCGTGTGCGCCGGCCGGGGCGGTGAGACGAGCAGGCCTGTGTGAATCCCTTTCGTGGCGCACGCCTCCTATCGGCACATCAACTGTGCGCCTGGCCTGCGACTTCTAGCCTGGCTGGGCGATGCTCGAGGAGGAGGACGACGATGCGAAAAGACCTCATGTGCGCCCCGATGCCGATCCTGGTCGCGTCGGTCGCGCCAGCCGGCACGACCGCGATCCCGCGGGTCGGCCAGCGCCGATGACTCCCGCGGATTCGACATGGCCGAGCGAGCGGGTCGTGGTCGCGGTCGCGATGTCGCTACGCTCGCGCCGCCGGATCGAACGCTAGTTTGGGTCGTCGATGCCCGCCGCCGACTCCGAACTGCGCGTCGCGCACCTCGACGCGGACGCCTTCTACGTGTCGATCGAGCTTCGCCGCCACCCAGAGCTGCGCCGCAGGCCCGTCGTCGTCTCCGGCACCGGACCGCGCGCGGTCGTCACCACCGCGAGCTACGAGGCGCGGCGCTTCGGCGTCGGCTCCGCGATGCCCGCGTCGCGCGCCCGGCGCCTGTGCCCCGACGCCGTGTTTCTGCCACCCGACTTCGCCACCTACCGCGCGGCATCCAGGCAGCTCATGGACATCGTGCGCGCGCACGTCGAGCGCGTCGAGGTCGTCGGGCTCGACGAGGCGTACCTGGACGTCGCCGGGCTCTACTCGCCGCGAGCGGCCATGCGCCGGCTGCTCGCCGAGATCAAGGCCGCAACCGAGCTCACGTGCTCGGTCGGGCTCGGGCCCAACAAGCTCGTCGCCAAGGTCGCCTCCGACGCCGAGAAGCCAGCGGGCTTCGTCGTGCTCACGCGCGAGCAGGCCTGCGAGCGCTTCGCCTCCTCGCCGCCCGCGCTCGTCCCCGGCATCGGACCGAAGACCGCCGCGCGTCTCGCGGGGATGGGACTCGCGACGCTCGCGGAGCTCGCCGCGGCCTCCGAGCAGCTGCTGGTCGAGCGCTTCGGGCCCAACCACGGTCGCGAGCTCCGGCGGCGCGCGCGCTTCGAACACGAAGGCGAGATCGGCGCCCCACGCAAGGTCGCCTCCGAGTCGCGCGAGCGTACATTCGACACCGACGTCAGCGACGCCGCGCAGATGCGCGAGCACCTGTCGCTGATGGCCGAGGAGCTGTGCGCCGGCCTTGTCGCCAACGGCCGCCACGGCCGCACGATCGCCATCAAGGTTCGCCTCGACGACTGGACCACCGTCACCCGCGCGCGCACGGTCGCCGAGCCCACATGCGACGTTCAGCTCGTCAGCGACGTCGCGTTGCGGCTGCTGCGCGAGTACGCGCCCGCGCGGCCCGTGCGGCTGCTCGGCGTGCGCGTCGGCGGCCTCCAGCGCGCGAAGCCGGCGGCGACCGGCGCCGGTGGCGGCGAGCGCGCCGGCATCGACGGATGCTCGGCGGGCCCGCCCGTCGACCAGCTGGCGCTGCCCGTCTAGGCTCGCGGCGCCGCACCGACGCACGGGTAAAATCGTCGGATGGTGGCGAGCGGGCAGTGAGCCTGATCGGCGTGGGGGAGATCCAGCTCGACTGCGAGCGCAGCGGTGACGGCCCGCCGCTGCTGATGATCATGGGCCGCAGCGGCACCTACGCGCACTGGGGCGAGCCGCTGCTGGAGGATCTGCGCCGCGACTTCGAGCTGATCCTCTACGACCATCGCGGCGTCGGCGCGAGCACCCGCTTGCGGGGGCCGGTCACGATCCGCGAGATGGCCGGCGACGCCGCCGGGCTGCTCCACGCGCTCGAACTCGACTCCGCGCACGTGCTCGGCATCTCGATGGGCAGCATGATCGCCCAAGAGCTCGCGCTCGCCGAGCCGCATCTGCTGCGCACGCTGACGCTCGGCTGTACCTACTGCGGCGGGCCCGGCAGCGTCCACACCGGCGAGCAGGTACTGACGCGCATGGGCGAGGCGATCGCCTCGGGCGTGGCCGAGCGGATCATCCGCGCCTCCTGGGAAGCCAACGTCTCGCCCGCGTTCGCCGCCGACGACGACGCCTGGGCGCGCTTTCTGGAGATCAGCCTGCGCCGCCGCGTGTCACTCGAGGTCATCGTCGCTCAGACACAGGCGTGCGTCGCGCACGACGCCTCCGCGCGTCTACACGAGATCGCGTTGCCGACGCAGATCGTCCATGGCACCGTCGATCAGGTGCTGCCGGTACGCAACGGGCACATCGTCGCCGAGTCGATCCCCGGCGCGCGACTAGAGCTACTCGACGGTGTCGGGCACCTGTTCTTCTGGGAGCGCCCCGAGCACAGCGCGGAGCTGCTGCGCACGCACGTCGCGACGCACGCCTGATCGGCGAGCGTCGCGCGCCGCGAACCATTTTCGCTCGCTCGCGCCTCTTATCACGAGCCCGTTCCAGGGCGCGAGGCGCTCGAGCCGCAAGCGGGTCACATGCTGGCTGGTGGGGCTCGCGCAGACCGTGTCCGCCGGGCGGCTCGAGCGCAGCTGCGACGCCGGCCGGAGCGCTAGATTCGACCAGCGGTGTCAGCTGCAGAGTTCACAGTCCGCCTCGACGACGGCGTCGGCCTCTCCGCCGAGGAGTCGGGCGACGGCGACGGCGTCCCGATCGTGCTGCTCCACGGCCTCACCGCCACCCGCCGCTACGTCGTGATGGGCTCTACGGCTCTGCAGCGCGCCGGTCACCGTGTGATCGCCTACGACGCCCGCGGACACGGCCACTCGACGCCGGCTCGCGATCCCGGCGACTACGGCTATGAGCGCCTGACGCAGGATCTGGCCGCGGTGCTCGACGAGCGCGGGGTCGAGCGCGCCGTGTTGGCCGGCGCCTCGATGGGCGCACACACGGCCGTGCGCTTCGCGCTCTCGCACCCGCAGCGCGTCGCAGCGCTCGCGGTCATCACGCCCGCGTATGACGTCAAGCCCAACCCGTTCGCGCGCGCCGCCGAGCTGGAAGGCTGGGACGCGCTCGCGCGCGGGCTGCGCGAAGGCGGGGTGGAGGGCTTCGTCGCCGCCTACGATCTCAGCAAGTTGCCCGAGGCGCTGCGCGCGACCGTCGAGACCGTCCTGCGCCAGCGCCTGAGCGCGCACGAGCACCCCGCCGCGGTCGCCGACGCGCTCGAAGCCGTGCCGCGCTCGCGACCGTTCGACAGCATCGAGCAGCTGCACGAGATCACGGCGCCGACGACGATCGTCGCGAATCGTGACGAG
>JASLHP010000278.1 GCA_030149625.1 Solirubrobacteraceae bacterium | reverse complement strand
CCGTCGCCGCTCACCGCGAGCGCGACGGCGCCGACGGTGCGGCGCTCGGGCTGGCCGAGCGCGATCGCTTGGCGCTCGAGCGTTTCTGCATCCGCCTGCAGGGCGAGCGCGCACAGGCGTCCAGGCGAACGCTCTCGGAGCTGATCGAGCGCGCGATCGACGCGAGTGGCTACCGCGAGCACGTGCTCGGGCTCGACTGGCCGCAGCGGCGACTGGCGAACGTCCACAAGCTGCTGCGCCTGGCACGACGATTCGAAGCCGGCGAGGGACGCGACCTGCGGGGCTTTCTCGATCACGTCGAGTACCTGCGGCAGTCGGTGAGGATCGAGCCCGACGCGCCAGTCGACGGGACGGAGCCCGACGCCGTGCGCTTGATGACGATCCACGCCGCCAAGGGCCTCGAGTTCCCGGTCGTATGCATAGCCGACCTCGGGCGTCAGCCCAACACGCAGACGCCGGACCTGCTCGTGGACGGCGAGCGTGTCGGCCTGCGACTGATGCGCCTCGATGGCGCCGGCTCGACACCCGTGCTCGATTACGAGGATCTCTGCCGGGAGCGTCGCGCACGCGATGCCGAGGAGGAGGACAGGATCCTGTATGTCGCGATGACGCGGGCACGCGAGCGATTGCTGCTGAGCGGCGCGCTCGACTTCACGCGCTGGTCCGCAGCGCGTCAGGCGCCGACCGCGATCTCGTGGCTCGGGCCGGCGCTGTCGGATGAGCTCCCCGCGCTGGCGGGGGCCGGTGCGGTCTCAGTGCACGACATCCCGATCGATGCTCGCGAATCGGCCGTGGTGCGCTGCCGGCTGAGCTCTCCCGTCACCGTCGGCTCGGTGCTGCTTCTAGAGCACGTCGATCCCGCGAACGCTGTCATCGTCGAGGACAACGCCACGATCGATGGGGATGGGGGTGGGGATGCGGATGCGGATGGGGGTACGGATGCGCATGGGGATGCGGATGCGCATGGGGATGCGGATGCGCATGGGGATGCGGACGCGGATGCGGAGCCGGATTCGGACGCGGGCTCGCGGCCGTCGACGGGCGAACAGCTCTCGATCTACTCGGAGCCGGCGGCGGCCGAGGCGGCGACCGCCGCGGCGGAGGCGCGGACCGCCTCGAGCACACGCGCAGCCGCGCTCGAAGTGCTGAGCTATAGCTCGCTCAGCGAGCTGGAGCGCTGCGGCTATCGCTTCTATCTCGAACGCGTCCTCGGCCTGCCCGAGGAGCGCGCGACAGAGAGCGCTGGGCCCAGGCGCAGCGGCCTGCAGGCACGCCTGCGCGGAACGCTGATCCACCGGCTGATGGAGACCGTGGACTTGGCGCGCTCCAGCGCGGTATCGCCCGAGGACGTCGCGCGGGAGGCGCGCGAGCTGGGAGTGCACGTGAGCGAGAACGATCGCGTCGAGATCGCGCGGCTGATCGGCGCGGCCAGCTCGCTGGAGCTCGCCGCCCGGATCGCCGCGTCGCCAGACGTGCGTCGAGAGCATCCGTTCGCGTTCTCGCCGGGCGCCGGGATGCCGCTGATCACGGGCGTCATCGACGTGCTGGCGAGCGAGCCCGACGGCGGGCGGCTCGTCGTCGACTACAAGAGCGATCGCGTCGCGGCGCAGGATGACCTGGAGTCGCTCGTGGAGCGCGAGTACGGGGTGCAGCGGCTGCTGTACGCGCTCGCGGTCCTGCGCGCGGGGGTCTCGCGCGTGGAGATCGTGTACTGGTTTCTCGAGCGTCCGCGCGAGTGGGTCAGCGCTCGCTATGCGGCGGCCGACCGCGACAAGCTCGAACGGCGCCTGGCGGCACGCGTGCGACGTGCCGCGGACGGCGGGTATGCCGTCAGTCCGCGGCCCCACCGCGAGCTGTGTCTCACCTGCCCCGGCAGAGCCGGCCTGTGCTCATGGCCGGAGACCGAGACGCTGCGCGCCGCCGACGAGCAGGAGCTGGAGCGCATCGGCCCGATCGCAGACCCCTGAGCCGCGGCGTTTTGGCTCGCTCCGCGGTCCATTGAGCTCGGGTGCGCCGGCTGGATTGCGGTGCCTTTCCACTGCTACGCTTTCCGCTCCGCCTCAGGTGCCCGCCTGCCTGCCCGCGCGTCTCAGGGGCGCGCGACGGTGGGCATGCCCGCAAGTGGACTGCCAGTCGCTGCCGGGATGCACCGCCCCAAGGGAGCACTTCCATGAACTCGCACATCAAGCAGCCGCCAAAGGCCGTCGGACTCTACGACCCTCGCTTCGAGCACGACGCCTGCGGCGTGGGGATGGTGGCGCGCCTGGACAACGAACCCACGCACGAGGTGGTCGCGCGGGCGCTGACGGCGCTCGAGAACCTCGAGCATCGCGGCGCCACCGGCGCGGACCCCTGCACGGGCGATGGCGCCGGCATCCTGATGCAGCTGCCCGACGAGCTGATGCGGGCGGTCGTCGACTTCGAGCTGCCGAGGGCCGGGGAGTACGGCGTGCTGATGTGCTTCCTGCCCACCGACGCGGCGCCGCGCGGGCGTCTGGAGGCGATGCTCGAGCAGATCGTCCACGACGAGGGCCAGCGGCTGCTGGGGTGGCGCGACGTGCCGATCGACGAGGCGCAGACGGGTGAGGTCGCGGCCGCCTGTCGCCCGGTGATCCGTCAGCTGTTCGTCGGCGCCGGCGAGGAGCAGGCGGGCGACCAGGACGCGTTCGAGCGCAAGCTCTACGTGATCCGCCGGATCAGCGACCTGAAGCCCACGGACCCGGGACTGTATGTCACGTCGAGCTCCTCACGCACGATCAACTACAAGGGCATGCTGATCAGCTACCAGCTCGGCAAGTTCTACAAGGACCTCAGCGACGAGCGCACCAAGAGCGCGCTCGCGCTCGTGCACTCGCGCTTCTCTACGAACACGTTCCCGAGCTGGGAGCTCGCGCACCCCTACCGCGTGATCTGCCACAACGGCGAGATCAACACGGTCATGGGCAACGTCAACTGGATGCGTGCGCGGGAGTCCGAGCTGCGCAGCGAGCTGTTCGGCGAGGACCTCGAGAAGATCCTGCCGGTCGTGACGGCGGGCAACTCCGACTCGGCGACGTTCGACAACGTGCTCGAGCTGCTGATGCTCGGCGGCCGCTCGCTGCCGCACGCGGCGATGATGATGATCCCCGAGGCTTACCGCGACCGCGACGACCTGCCGGAGCACCTGAAGGGCTTCTACGCGTTCCACGCGTGCGTCATGGAGCCGTGGGACGGGCCGGCGTCGGTGGCGTTCACCGACGGCCGCGTCGTCGGCGCGACGCTCGACCGTAACGGCCTGCGCCCCGGACGCTGGGTGGAGACGACCGACGGGCACGTGGTGCTCGGCTCGGAGTCGGGCCTGCTGGAGATCCCGCCCGAGCAGGTCAGGCGCCTCGGGCGCCTGCAGCCCGGCAAGCTGTTCCTGGTCGACCTCGAGCGCGGGCGGATCGTCGAGGACGAGGAGGTCAAGCGCGAGGTCTCCACGCGCCACCCCTATGGCGAGTGGTTCGCGCGCAACGCCGTGCCGTTCGCCGAGCTGCCGCCCTCCGAACAGGTCACGCTCTCCGACCAGCCGCTGCACCTGCGCCAGCGCGCGTTCGGCTACTCGCAGGAGGACCTGCGCGTGCTGCTCACGCCGATGGCGGTGGACGGCGCCGAGCCGATCGGCTCGATGGGCAACGACGTCTCGCTGGCGGTGCTCTCAGAGCAGGCGCCGCCTCTGTTCTCTTACTTCAAGCAGTTGTTCGCGCAGGTGACCAACCCGCCGATCGATCCGATCCGCGAGGAGATCGTGATGAGCCTGGCGACCAGCCTCGGCAACGAGCGCAACCTGCTCGACGAGACCCCCGAGCACGCGCACAAGCTGCTGCTCGATCAGCCGATCCTGCTCAACCGCGAGCTGGAGACGCTGCGCAACGTGGACCACGACGTCTACGCGGCGCGCACGATCGACATCACGTGGCCGGTCGCGGAGGGGCCCGCGGGTATGACCGATGCGATCGAGCGCATCTGTCGCCAAGCGCGCGAGGCGATCGCGGAACACGTCAACATCGTCATCTTGAGCGACCGCCGCATCGGGCCCAAGCACGTCGCGATCCCCTCGCTGCTCGCGGCCGCGGCGGTGCATCACCATCTGGTGCTCGAGGGCACGCGTCTGCGCATCGGCATCATCCTCGAGTCCGGCGAGCCGCGCGAGGTGCACCACTTCGCAACCCTGATCGGTTACGGCGTCAGCGCGATCAACCCGTACCTGATGCTCGAGACGCTCGATGAGCTGGTCGCGGAAGGGCGCATCGTGTCGAGTGCCCCCGCGTCCGCAAACGGCGTCCCGCCGGTCGCGCTGGACGCCGAGCAGGCTGCCCAGAACGTCGTCAAGGCGATCGGCAAAGGACTGCTCAAGACGATCTCCAAGATGGGCATCTCCACGATCCAGTCTTACCGCGGCGCGCAGATCTTCGAGGCGGTGGGCCTGGAGAAGGAGCTGATCGACAAGCACTTCACGTACACGGCGTCGCGGATCGGCGGCGTCGGCGTCGAGGTGCTCGCGACCGAGGCGCTCGAGCGCCACGCGCGCGCATATCCCGTGGGAGGGCGTGCGCTCGACCCGTTGCTGCCGGTCGGCGGCGTGTACGCGTGGCGACGCGACGGCGAGCACCACATGTGGAACCCGGAGACGATCGCGCTCGTCCAACACGCCGTGCGTGAGGCAAATGGCGATGTGGCCGCCGCGCTCGAGGGCGACGTGGACGCCCACGCGGCGGTGCGCGAGAGCCCGGCGTTCGAGAAGTACCGCGAGTACGCGCGCGCGGTCAACGAGGATGCCGCGCGCAAGGCGACGCTACGCGGGCTCCTGCAGATCGGGGAGGGAGCGGGCGCGCGCGCAGCGGCGATCCCGATCGAGCAGGTCGAGCCTGCCAGCGAGATCGTAAAGCGCTTCTGCACGGGCGCGATGAGCCTCGGCTCGATCTCGCGCGAGGCGCACGAGACGCTCGCGATCGCGATGAACCGCCTCGGCGGCCGGTCGAACACGGGTGAGGGCGGCGAGGACCCGGTGCGCTTTCAGCCGGACGCGAACGGCGACCGGCGCCGTTCGGCGATCAAGCAGGTCGCCTCAGGGCGCTTCGGCGTGACGATCCACTATCTCGTCAATGCCGACGAGCTGCAGATCAAGATGGCTCAAGGCGCGAAGCCTGGCGAGGGTGGTCAGCTGCCGGGCCACAAGGTCGACGCCTACATCGGCTCGATTCGCCACACGACGC
>JASLHP010000243.1 GCA_030149625.1 Solirubrobacteraceae bacterium | reverse complement strand
TACGGCGCGCGCATGCGCCCGCACGACGGCCGCGCGATTCCCACGTTCCTGCGCCAGGCGCTCGGCAACCGGCCGATCACCGTGTTCGGCGACGGCAGCCAGACGCGCTCGTTCTGCTACGTCTCGGACCTGATCCGCGGCATCATCGCGCTCGCCGAGTCCGGTCACCACTACCCCGTCAACGTCGGCAACCCCGACGAGTTCACGCTGCTCGAGCTCGCGGAGATCGTCAAAGAGCTCACCGGCTCGACCGCCGAGATCGTCTACGAGGCGCTGCCCGAAGACGACCCCAAGCAGCGCAAGCCCAACATCGCGCTCGCCGGGGAGTTGCTCGGCTGGTCGCCCGAGGTGTCGCTGCGCGACGGCCTGCAGCGCACGATCGAGCAGTCCGGCGTCGAGCTGCTCATCGGGGGCTCGAACTGACGCTCCGGACAGTCGCGACGCGCCGCCGCACGGCCGCGCGAGCGCGCCTGCAGCGGACGTTGCCGCCAGGCCGTGCGGCCGCTCCGTATGGCAGGCTGCGGTGTTGTGAGCAGTGAGATGGGACCACGCGTGTCGGAAACCTCCGCTCCGTCAGCCCCCCCCGCAACACGCACGGGCCCCCGCTCGCCGCTCGCGCCGGGCAAGCGGATCCTCGCCTCGGACAAGCCCGGCGTGCCGCCTTCGACGCTGTCGGTGACCACGGCGCGCGTCGAGCGCTCCGACCACGACATTCGCCGCAAGCGCCCGCCGGCGCTGTCGTTTCTGCTGCGGACGACCACCGTTTGGCGCATCACGCGCGTCGTCTCGCTGCTCGCGATCGACTTCGCGGGAGTCGCGCTCGCGGTGTTCACCGCGCTCGTGCTCAAGGAAGCCGTCAACGGTCACGTGCAGGCGGTGCACTCGCGGGAAACCACCGAACACTTCCTGCCGTTCGCGTACCTGCTCACGGCGCTGCTGTTCGCGCGCTCGGGCCTGTACGCGCAGCGGGCGCTGCGACCGGGCCTGTCGCGGATCGTCGGCTCGCTGTTCCAGGTCGCGTGCGTCGCGCTGATCTTCGCCGTCGTCAGCGGCGAACACTTCTCGAGCTACTACCTGTTCTGGAGCACGCTCGCGTTCGCGATCTTCTACATCGCCGCCGCGCGCGCGGCCTTCGAGCGCGTCACCGCGTCGCTGCTGCGCGCCGCCGGCTATCGGCGCCGCGCCGTGCTCGTCGGCAGCGGCAAACACATCGCCGACGTCGCGCACGCGCTCGCCGACATGCCGCACGCACCGATCGATGTCGTCGGCTTCCTCTCCTCCAAGCAGCTGCCCGCCAACGGCCTGCGCGCGCTCGGCTCGCTCGCGAGCCTGCGCGAGGTGCTCGACGCGGAGAGCGTCGACGAGGTCATCATCGCCGACCCCGAGTTTCCCCAGGACGACGCCGTCGAGCTCGTCGACCAGTGCCACCAGCGCGGCATCCGCGTGCGGCTCGCGCCATCGACGATGGAGATCCTGATCCACCGCGCCGAGTTCGTCCCCGGCCAGTCCGTGCCGCTGTTCGAACTCGGGCCGCCCGTGTTCGAGGGCATCGACTTCGCGCTCAAGCGCACGTTCGACATCGTCGGCGCGAGCGTGCTGCTCGTGCTGCTCAGCCCGCTGCTGGTCGCGATCACGCTCGCCGTGCGCCTCAGCTCGCGCGGGCCCGTGCTGTTCCACTCGATGCGCCGCGGCATCGGCCAGCGCCCATTCGCGTGCCTGAAGTTCCGCACGATGCACACCGACGCCGAGGACACGCAGGCAGACCTCGAAGAGCTGAACGAGGCCAGCGGCGCGCTCTTCAAGATTCGCAAGGACCCGCGCCTGACGCCGATCGGGCATCTGCTGCGGCGCTTCTCGCTCGACGAGCTGCCACAGCTCGTCAACGTGCTGCGCGGCGAGATGTCGCTCGTCGGGCCGCGGCCGCTGCCAGAACGCGACTACGAGATGCTCGAGGACTGGCACCGCAAGCGCTACCTCGTGCTGCCAGGGCTCACCGGCCTGTGGCAGGTCTCCGGGCGCTCCGAGCTCGACTTCGACGATCTCGTGCACCTCGACTTCATCTACCTCGAGAGCTGGTCGCTCGCGCTCGACCTGACGATCCTGCTGAAGACGATACCCGCCGTGATCACACGACGGGGCGCTTACTGAGCCGCCGCGCCGCCGTCGTCGAGTCGCCGCGCCGCCGCGCGCGCGTACACGCGCCAGGTCGCGCGTGCCGCATCCTCCCAGCTCCACGCCGGCGAGGCCGACGCCGGCGCGCCGGCTGCCGACTCCGCGTCCCGCGGATCGTACGCCGGCGGGATCACGACCACGAGCCCGCGCTCGAGCCCGAGCTCGGCTACGACTTCGCGCGCCACGTGCTCGCCGGGGACGATCACGTGGGTCGCCCGCTGCAGCGCGAGTCGCCGTAGCCGCAGGTGCAGGCCGCCGCCGCGCAAGCGCTCGCTGCGCCGCTTGAACGGCGACACGTCGTGGATCGTGACCACCATCGGACACGGGCTGTGCAGCGGCGCTCCGTCCATCCACGGCGAGTGCAGGACCTCCGCGGCGCGCGAGCGCGCCAGCGCCGACGGCCGGTGGGTATCGAGGATCTCGTCGCTCGCGGACACCGTGTCGCGCAGCGCCGCCAGCAGACAACGCGAGTAGCGCCCGACGCCGTCCGCGGCGGACACGGAACGGCTGTCGAACGCGACCTTCAAAGTCGTTCGCTTCGCGTCACGCCATCCCTGTCGAGCATTGCGTCAACAGTATTCGCTCTGCCGAGGCATGACCAGTTGTGAGAGCCTTGCTGCAGTGCCCTCGCGCGAGCACTACGAAGCTGTCTGGCGGACGCTGCCCGAAGCAGTCGAGCCCGCCCACTTCGCCCTGCGCCTGCGCTTCCTGCTGGAGCACGTGCGCCCCGGCGCGCACGTGCTAGACGTCGGCTGCGGCGACGGGCGCTTCGCGACAGAGCTCGTGCGCGCCGGCGCGCACGTGCTCGCCGTCGACGTCGCCGGGGAGCCGCTGCGCCGAGCGCGCTCGCGCGATCCCCAGCTCGACGCGCGACTCGTCGCCACCGACGGTCCGTGGGAGCTCGAGGACGCGAGCTTCGACGTCGTGTGGGCCGGCGAGGTGATCGAGCACGTCGCCGACACCGCCGCCTGGCTCTCAGAGGCTCGCCGCGTGCTGCGCTCAGGCGGCAGCCTGCTCGCGAGCACGCCCGCGCACGAGCGCCTATCGCTCGCGCGGCTCGCGCTGTTCCCGCGCGCCTTCGCCAGGCACTTCGACCCGCTCGGCGACCATCTGCGCTTCTACGACCGCCGCACGCTCGCCGATCTGCTCGACCGCTTCGGCTTCGAGCAGATCGCCGTACGCGGCGCCGGCGGCCCGCCCGGAGCACGCGCGCTGCTGCTAGCGCACGCGATTCGCTCGCGCTTTTGAGCTACCCGCCGCCGCTCTTCCCGCCGCGGCTTCCCGTTTGGAGGCACGGCGGGCAGCGGCGCTCGAGGCCGATCGAGTCGCGGCGCTCGAGGCCGCCGTGCGCGCGGCCTGCTGTCTTTCGAGGTCGGTGAGCGCCGCGATGTAGTCGTTCTGGGTTTCGATCGCTTCGGGGCGCCCGTCCGCGACGGCTTCCGGTGAGATCGACTCCGGGTTGAGATAGACCGCCGCCTCGAATGCCCTCACCGCCGAAGCCGCCTCGCCGCGTTCGAGCTCATAGCGGCCCAGCGCCAGCCACGACTGCGGGTTCGAGGGCTGCAGGCGCACGGCGCGTTCGAGCGTCGACTGCGCGCGCGCCGCCTGGCCTGAATCGTGCTGCACGCCCGCGAGCGTGAACAGCGCGCCGATCGACAGCGGGTCGCGCGAGACCGCGCTCTGCGCGTCCGCGATCGCCGCTGGCCGATCACGGCCTTCCAGCTGCGCGACCGCCTGCTGCGATGCTTCTTCTGAGCGCTGCGGCTGCCACTGCGACCACATCGCCAGCAGCGCCGCCACGAGCACCGCGGCGGCAACGGCGATGCGCGTGCGGCTCGGTCGCGTCCGGGCGTCACGCCAGCGCCGTGCCGCTGACCCGTCGCTGGCGGCGCGCGGCAGCGCAACCGTCACGTCGTGTGCGCCGGCGCCCGTCGCGAGCAGCTCGCCGCGACCCGCGAGCCAGCCCGCACACAGCAGCGCCACGCACGCGTTGCCGGGCACGTACCAGGTCCAGTCGATCAGCGAGTGCGCGCCGAACACGACGACCACGCACAGCATGCTCAACATGCCGATGCGCTCGGGCGGATAGCGTCTCAGTGCGCGCGCGCCCAACGGCCGCCAGCCCGGGCGCGTGCCGGCGCCGCGCGACAGCCACGCCCGCCAGGGCGTCCAGCCGCGGTTGAAGAGATGCGTCGCGCGTCCCGCCGCCGCCATCCACGCGAACAGCAGCGCGAGGGCGAGGATCAGACCGGCGAGGCCGAGATCGGCGAGCGTCTGCACGATGAAGCCATGGGCGTGGCGCACTTCGAGCGTCTGCGTTTCGTAACGCAGGTGGGCCGTCGCGAAGCCGCCCGCGCCGGCGCCGAGCGCCGGATGCGCTTCGAAGACCTGCAGCGCCTCCTTCCAGTAGCGCGCGCGCACGCTCGCGACCGCCGTCAGGCGCCCGGGCGTGTTCGGCGGCGGTTTCGCGTTGGGATTCGTGAGCGCATCGAACGCATGCGAGATGCTGCCCGTGAAGCCCCGCTGGCTGTGCGCGAGCGCGCCCGCGAAAGCGATCGCCGCCAGCGCGATCACGGCCAGCAGCGCGATGCCGGCGCGACGACGCGCGAGCAGCGACGGCGCGCGGCGCCCCGTGAGGAACCCGATCGCGACGCCCACGATCGCGAGCAGCGCGACCATCGCCACGGTCAGCGCGCCCAGCTCGTGTCCCGCGCTGGCGCGTTCGGCCAGCGGCACGCCTTCCGCGCTGAGCGCGTGCTCGGAGAAGTCCCACGCCGCCACCGCCGCGGCGCCAAGCGCGCCGACGATCAGCGGCGCGGCGCCGCGCAGGCGCAGCGGCACCGCACAGAACCACAGCGCAAGCCCAATCGCCAGCGCCGCGAGCGCACCGCGCGAGTACGCGAGCACGAGCGTCAGCAGCAGCAGCCCCATCGCCGGATAGGCGAGCGCGCGCAGCAGCGCGTGGCCGTCCCTGCGCGCGCCCAGCCACATGCAGCAGATCACGCCCATCGCCGCGGTCAGCCCGACCGCGTTCCAGTAGCCATACGGTTCGTTCAGGCGCGCGAACGTGTCAAGCGGCGCGAGGCTCGGAAACACCTTCGTCAGCAGCGCGTACGTGCACGCGACGACCGCCGCCAGCGTCAGCCCGCCGAGGATCGCCGGCCAATGCCTGGGGGCAAAGCGCACGAGCGCGACTCCGGCGCCGAACACGCCGCTGTAGGCGAGCATCCGCCCCGATTCCTGCCAGCTCGTGTCGGGCTGCACCGACCACACGATCGAGATCGCGCTGAGCGCCGCGAACGCGAGCAGCAGCGCGAAGGGCCACAGTCCATACGCGCGCCCGCCCGGCGCCGCGAGCAGCACGCTCACGGCGATCGCGATCGCCGTGAGCAGCGTCAGCGCCATCTCCGTCGAGATCATCGATTCCTGGTTGAGGCCGCCCTTGGCGTGGAACGTGATGAAGCAGAACAGCGCGGCGGTCAGCAGCGTGGGCCACCAAAGGCCCCGTCGCTCACCTGACACGCTTGCGCAGTGCGCCGCCGAGAACCGCCAGCATGCACACGAGTAGGAAGGCCAGGGTCACGAGCAGCGGCGTGGGCAGCGTGCTGAGCGCCGAAGAGATGTCCGTGTGCACGACGCCCGGGTGGATCACGCCGCCGCTGAGCGCGACCGCTTCCGGGCTGGCGTGCACCGCGTGCGCAATCGCCCGTTTCTGCGCCGGCGTGGCAGCCACCGCGACTGTGCTCGCCGCGCCAGGGCCGCCGCCACCGTGCGTGCCGGATGCGGCCGCGAGCTGTGCTTCGTGGATGCGCAACGAGCAGCCGCTGTACTCTTCCGCGTCCGCGCTCAGTTCTTTCAGCGCCTCGCGATAGTCGCTCTGGCTGAAGCCGCTCAGCGATTCGTTGTGCGTGCAGCGCAGGATGATCGTTTCGCCGACGTTCGCGCTCGCCGACGCGGCGCAGCCCAGCAGGATCGTCACGAGCAGTCCGCTCAGGGCGGCCGCGCGAGCTATCGGTCGGCTCTGAAGACGGGCGATTCTCATGGGCTGACCGCGCAACGCTAGCAATGCGCCCGGGAGACGCCGACGCTCGCGAGCGCGCGCGAGAACCCAGCGGCCCAGGCGTCGTAGTCGTAGGCGAGCACGTCGGCCGCGCCAGCCGTGCCCATGTTCGTGCGCAGTCGCCGATCGCCGGCGAGCTCCGCGATCGCCGCGGCCAGCGCGCGCGCGTCGCCCGCCGGCACGATCCGGCCGTTCGCTCCGTCGCGCACCAGGCCGCCGGCGGCAGCTCCCACGGCATCGGTCGCGATCACGGCAAGTCCCTGATCCATGGCCTCGTTGACAACCAACCCCCACGGCTCGCGAAAGGTGCGCGTCGGCACCGACGGCACGATCAGCACATCGCTCGCCGCGTACACGTCGCGCAGGCGCTCCGGCTCCAGTGCGCCAAGGCTCACGACCGACTCGCCGGCCGCGATCGCGCCGCCGGCGAGCACGAGCGCGGCCGCGGGCGCCCGCAGGCCCGTCGCGCGCCACGCCGACAGCAGCACCGGCAGGCCCTTGCCGGCGACCGGCCGCCCGACGAACAGGAACCGCGTGCCGGCGTCCGCCGGCCAACGCGGATCGCTCGGCGGCCCGCTCGCCGGAGCGCGCCAGAAGTCGTTCTCGACGGCCTGCGCGGCCACGTGGACGTTGTGCGCGCCGCGCGCCGCGACGTAGGCGCTCACGTGTGGGCCGTAGGTCACCAGCGCGTCGGCCGAGCGG
>JASLHP010000240.1 GCA_030149625.1 Solirubrobacteraceae bacterium | reverse complement strand
GCGAACGCGTGGTCGCGCTCGTCGTGGCCGGGCACGGCCATGATCGCGCCGGTGCCGTACTCCATCAGCACGTAGTCGGCGACGTACATCGGGATCTGCTCGCCGTTGACGGGGTTCGTGACGGTGCGCCCGAGCGGCACGCCCGTCTTCGGCTTCTCGGCGTTGCCGCGCTCCTCGTTGGTCTCGGTGAGCGCATGGTTTACGTAGTCGTGGACCGCCTGCTCGTACTGCGTGCCGTGCGCGAGGCGCATCACGTCGGGGTGCTCGGGCGCCATCACGAAGAAGGTGGCGCCGAACAGCGTGTCGGGACGGGTGGTGAATACGGGATAGTCGACGCCGAGCGCCTCGCAGCGGAACGTCACCTCGGCGCCCTCGCTGCGCCCGATCCAGTTGCGCTGCATCGTCTTCACGTGCTCGGGCCACTCGATCGCGTCGAGGTCGTTCAGCAGCCGCTCGGCGTAGTCGGTGATGCGGAAGAACCACTGCTCGAGCTGCTTGACTTCGACGAGCGCGCCGCAGCGCTCGCAGTGACCGTCGGCGTCGACCTGCTCGTTGGCGAGCACGGTCTGGTCTTTGGGGCACCACTTGACGGCGGCCTCTTTGCGGTAGGCGAGGCCGGCGCGGAACAGCTCGAGGAAGATCCACTGCGTCCAGCGGTAGTAGGACGGTTCGCACGTGGCGAGCTCGCGCGACCAGTCGATCGAGATGCCCCACGAGCGGAACTGGCGCTGGAAGGAGGCGATCGACTCGGCCGTGGAGTCGCGCGGGTGCACGCCGGTTTTGATCGCGTGGTTCTCGGCGGGCAGCCCGAACGCGTCGTAGCCCATCGGGTGCAGCACGCGCAGGCCGAGGCGGCGGTGGAAGTGGGCGATGGCGTCGCCGACCGAGTAGCACTTGAGGTGACCGATGTGGGGCTCGCCGCTGGGGTACGGGAGCATCTCGAGCACGTAGGAGCTCGAGATGCGCGCACCCGCATGGGCGCCCGCGCCGGGCGGCATGGACGCGCGACTGTCGCGGGCGTCAGCGAGCGTCTCGTTGGATACCTCCCAGGTGCGCTCGTCCGCCCATACGGCCTGCCAGCGGGCCTCGATCGCGCGCGGGTCGTAACGGTGCTCTGCCATCGGTGGTCGCAGGTTAGCGGGCGGCCTGGGTGCGAACGCCGCGGCCCGCGTCCGCGCGCGATCACCGGGGAGCGGCGAGCGTGTCCTGCTGCTGCGCCTCGAAGCGACTGCGGGCGCGCAGCAGCTCGACGACCTCCGCGGGCGCCTTGCTGGGCGAGCCGGCGTCGAACGGCGGCTGCGGGTCGTACTCGATGCCGAGCTGGATCGCCTGCGCGACGGTGTCGCCGGCGATGCGCGCGGCGAGCGCCAGCGCCATGTCGATGCCGGCGGAGACGCCGGCGGCGGTCACGACCTTGCCATCGAACACGACGCGCTCCCGCACGGGCCGCGCGCCCAGTCGGCCCAGCTCGTCGAGCGCAAGCCAGTGGCTGGTGGCACGCTTGCCGTCGAGGAGACCGGCCGCAGCGAGGACCAGCGAGCCGGTGCACACGGAGGTCGTCCACTTGCTCGTGCGATCCACCTGCATGAGCCACTCGAGCACGACGCCGCCCGCGCGCGCGGCGACCTCGCCGGGCCCGCCGGGCACGAGCACGATCTCGGGCCGCCCGGCCTGCTCGAGCGAGTGCTCGGCGAGAAGCGTGAGCATGCCGTTGTCGGTGCGTACCGGACCTGGCACGGCGGCGACGAACTTGAGGCTCGCGTCGGGAATGCGGCTGAGCACCTCGTACGGCCCGATCGCGTCGAGAGCCGTCAATCCGTCGTAGAGGACGATCGCGATGTTCATGTGAATGTCTCCTTGTCTATTTGATTGAGTGCTCGGTCGCGGGACGGGGGCCGCGTGCGCTGACGTGTCGTGGTGCTGGATCGCGCGCGCCGTGCGCATGGAAGCGCCGGCGGTACTCGGCGGGACCGACCCGAAGCGTGCGCAGGAATGCGCGCCGCAGGGTCTCCTCCGTTCCGAAGCCACATTCGGCGGCGATCTCACCGAGCTGCTGGCTCGTGTCCTCCAGTCGTGCGCGCGCGGCCTCCAGACGCACGAGCTCGACGTGTCGGGCGGGGGTGACGCCTGTCTCGGCGCGAAACGCGCGCGCGAAGTGGCGCGGGCTCATGTGGGCGCGCGCGGCCATCGCCTCGACGGAGTGCTCGCCGGCTGGGTCCTCGAGCACAGCCCGCTGGACCTCGCGCAGCGGCTCGCGCTGGGCGCGTTGCGCGGCGAGTGTGGCGCTGAACTGCGACTGGTTGCCGGGGCGGCGCAGGAACAGCACGAGGTGCCGCGCGATCGTCAGCGCCGCTTCGCGGTCGAGGTCGTCCTCGACGAGCGCGAGCGCGAGGTCCATACCCGCGGAGACTCCTGCCGAGGTCCAGACCTGACCGTCGCGCACGAAGATCGGCGCGGCGTCGACGCGAGCTCGCGGGTGCTGACGCTGGAGCTCGTGCGCCCATGCCCAATGCGTCGTCGCGCGGCGGCCGTCGAGCAGCCCTGCGCTTGCGAGCACGAACGCGCCCGTGCACACGGAGGCCGTGCGCCGGGCGGTGCGCGATGCACGCGCGACCCACTCGACCAGCGCGACATCCGCGGCAGCATCCGCGTGGCCGGCGCCGCCGGCCACGATCAACGTGTCGATCGACGTCGGCACGCGAGGCAGGCGGCCGTGCGGGACGATCGCGAGACCGCTCGATGTAGGCAGCGGCCGGCCGTCGCGGCTGAGCACGCGCACGCGATAGCCGCGATCGCGCCGTCGCGTCTGCTCGACCAGCCGCTGGGCACCGGCGAACACCTCGAGCG
>JASLHP010000230.1 GCA_030149625.1 Solirubrobacteraceae bacterium | reverse complement strand
CCCGCGGCGCCGAGGGCGGTGGCACGACCGGGCCGATGTCCCCATCCGGCGCGCCGTCGAGGTCGACGATCACGGGTGCGTGATCGCTGGGCTTCGCACCCTTGCGCGCCTGTCGATCAACCCATGCCGCGCGGACCCGGCCGGCCACGCTCGCGCTGGCGAGCACGAGGTCGATCCGCATGCCGAGATCCTGATGAAACATGCCGGCGCGGTAGTCCCAGTAGGTGAACACGCGCTCGTTCGGCCAGCGGTCGCGGACGACATCGTGCAACCCAAGCGCTTGGAGCTGCGCGAGCGCCGTCCGCTCCGCGGGAGTGACATGGGTCTGGCCGGCATACGCGGCCGGGTCGAACACGTCGATGTCGGTGGGCGCGATGTTCATGTCGCCACACACGAGCGCGGCAGGCGGACCGCCTGCGAGGAGCTGCCTCAGCGCGGTCAGCCACGCGAGCTTGTAGCGGTAGTGCTCGGAGTCCGGCGTGCGACCGTTCGGCACATACACGCAGTGCACGCGGATGCCGCCGCAAGTCGCAGAGATGGCGCGGGCCTCTTGATGCGGAAAGCCCGGCGCGCCGGGGAGCGCTGGCACGACATCCTCGACGCCAACGCGCGAAAGGATCGCCACGCCGTTCCACTGCGCCTCGCCGCAACGCGCGAACCCGTAGCCACGATCGGCGACCTCCTTGCCGAGCAGCTCGTCGAATGCCTCGTCGGTGAGCTTAGTCTCCTGCAGGCACACCACGTCCGGCTGGCGTTCCTCGAGCCACGGCAGCAGCCGCTCCAACCGCTGCTTGGCGGAGTTGACGTTCCAGGTGGCGACGCGCACGCGCCTACGCTAGCCGCGGACCGACGTCGAGGAGCGCGGGCGCGACGTCGAGGAGCCGCGGACCGACGTCGAGGAGCGCGGACCGACGCTTGGGCGGCGCCGGGCTATGGCATGACAGGCGTCAGCGGGTTGCCCGGTTCGATCCCCGAGCAGTCCTGCGGAGCTGGCTTGCCGGCGAAGCGCGCCGAGAGCCACGGCAGCGTGGTGGCTATCCACGGCGCTGCCGTTTCGACGTGCGCGAGTTGGTTGTACTGGTCGTACTGGACCGTGACCCCGCGTTCGCAGTAGTCCCTGGCGAGCGTGCGCACGTCGCCCGTGATCATCACGCCGTCCCCGGGCCCAATTCCGGGCTGATCGCCGCTCGTGCCCTCGAGTTCGCCGTTCGCGCCCTGCGCGATCAGCAGCGGCGCGGTGGGCGTGCCGCCCGTTCCCATGATCATCTGGTTGGCGACGTGATCGTAGATCGGGATGCTTTCGGGCGTCTGGTATTGAGGCTTGGCGATCTGTTCCCAGGTAAGACCGGGGTATCTGCCGAGCACTTCGACGATCGACGCCCTTTGGAGCTTTTCATACAGTTCGAGTCCGTATTCGCTCATGTACGGCGTGAGGTCGATGTCGAAGGCGCGCGAGATTCCGATCAGGGCCATTGGAATCACCCCGGCCCAGACACGGCTGCCGTTGACGTAGTGCAGGTTGTGCGCCGGCTCGACGAGCACACCGCCGAACGACGCGCCGACGAGCCGCCGGTTGACGTCAGGAGCGTACGCGGGCGCGAGCTCGGCTGCCCACTCGGTCGCGATCGCGCCACCCGAGTAGCCGATCAGGCCGATCTTGTGCGAGCCGGCGAGCCCTGTAGCCGGCGACGCGAGCGCCGCCCTGAGCGAGTAGAGAGTGTTGAGCCCGTATTCGGGACCGGCCGCGAAGTTGGCCGTCTCGCCCTCCGTGTCGGCGACGACGACGGCATCGCCCGCAAGCAGCTCGGGGGCGATCAGCAGCGCCTCGACGTCGGGGATCAGGCCCCCCAGCGACACTCCGCCCGCGATCGCGTAAGACGGCTCGTCGTCGGGATTGAGCGAGTCGTAAAAGGACTGGTAGGCGACGACGTTCGGGGCAGCGCCGGCGTGCACAGGCTCGAGCACCGATGTGACGTTGACGGTCGGTTCGCCGGTCTCGCGCGTCGCGCGATACAGCAGCTGCACAGCCTTGACGGGCAGCGGAATGCCGGCGACGTGGTATGCGAGCGTCCGCGTCTTCAGGACGGTACCCGGGGTGATATCGGCGAGCGGAACGCCACCGTGATAGCTGTAGAAGGGGTCTTCCGTGGGCGGCGGGACCGCGGCCCGGGCGCCCGGCGCCACCAAGATCAGCAGCGCGAAGACGAGCGCCGGTAGGCACCGCTGGCCGGGCCGCCGACGGGCCCCCCTGCCCCCGCGTTCTACGGCAACAGTGAACATACCGTTCGATTCCTCCTGTCCCGGGACGTCGCCTTCTCAACTAGGTGCTGGCTCTGGGCGATACCCCAAATCGGCGCTGCTCAATCGCGCCCGCGCCGGCCTTGTGAGGGTCGCTGAAACGTGATCTGGTCGTCTGGCGCGTTGATCGCGCTGGTGACGCCATCGGCGCTGACTCGGACGTCGGTGACGTAGCTCGGCTCGATGCCGCCAGCCGCGAACGCGAGCCGCAGGCCGGGGAGGATCGGCTGCTTCAGCATCAGTTCGGTCCCGTCGGCGTTGACCGATAGCCGCTTGGCCGACACCCGCATCGCCTTGCCGTCGGCGAGCTGGAAGGCAACCTGCGTGGCGCCGGTGAACCCGAAGCCGTCGATCGCGATCTCGACACGCGGAGCGCCGAGGACGATGGAGCTCGGCGAGACCCCGCTGACCCACACGGGCGCATAGATGAACTGTTCGGGCGCCGCGCTGGTGATCCCGCCCGCGTTCACCTCGACGTACGTCGGCAGCGAAGCTTCACCGTCCAGCGATTCGCGCGCATCGCCGGTCGTCGCCTCGATCTCGGTGTCGCTGATCACGGTCGCGTCCTGGGCCCGCACGGGCGGCGCCCCGTTTTGAGCGACCAGCGTGACGGCGACGTTGTCGCCGGGATCACCGAAGTTCGCGCCGGTGATCGTGATCGGCGTGCCGCCGGCGGACGGCCCCGCCAAGGGACTGTCCGCCGGCCCGCTCGTCAGCTTCACGCCGTCGACGGTCGGGCCTGGCGCTTTCACATAGCTCATGGTGAAATCGGATTCGTCGGCGGCGAGGGAGGATGTGGCGACGAGGATCGTCGCGCCTTCGTCGAGGTTGACTTGGCCGAGACCTTCCAAGGAGCCCAAGGGGAAGCCGTTCAGGGTCACGCCGCTGACAGCGATCGGGTTGAAGCCCGCGAGCACACTCCCAGGAATCGGGAACAGACCGACCTCGACCGTCTGCAGCGTGCCGCCTTTGCCGAAGAACGTTTCGCTCGCGCCGGTCGTGTCGTCCGTGTAGCTGACGGACGTGCCCGAGCTGCTGATGTCGTCGGTCAGCGTGATCGAGTCGCCGGGGTGAGCGATGCCGTAGCCGTAGCCGTTGTACGCGACGCCGGGGATGCTCAGGTCGAACCGGTAGTAAGGGGTGTAGCCCACACAGAAGTTCTGGGCGTAGATCGTCGACTGCCCAGCTTGTCCCAATCCAGCGGTCGTGGTCGCGAGGAGGCCGATGTCAGCCGAGGACTCGTACCCCTGCGATGCTCCGGCGCAGGTGATCGTCGGCTCTTTGAAGGTCATCGAGAACG
>JASLHP010000229.1 GCA_030149625.1 Solirubrobacteraceae bacterium | reverse complement strand
ATGCACGGCCACAACGACTGAAGGCAAGTATGAACTTACGTCGTGGACGGCCGCCAAAAAGACCGAATTCAAAGTCAGCAACGGTGTCAGCTCACTGCTCGTCTACATCCCGGGCACCGGCGTCGTCGGCGACACCGAATGCCAGAAGGCAAAGGGCTCGGGCAACATCACGGGCGCCAAAACAGGCACGCTCGTCGAGACGTTCGAAAAGTGCCAGAGCTCCGGCAAAGTGTGCACCTCGACGCAGGCCGGCGAGAAGAAAGGCGACATCACCACGCAGACCCTCGATACCACGCTGATCGCTTCCTCGAGCAGCAAAACCGGTGTCGCCAACGAAGTCAAAGGTGCCGGTCCCGGAGGCCTGTCCGCGGAATTCAACTGCGAAGGCGAGGAAATCTCCACGGTGGGCGCCGTTTCAGGTGAAGTGACAGCGGTGGGTACCGCTGCCAAGGAAAACACAAATGTCTTCGCAACCAAAGCTGGTGGCGAACCTGATATTGCGTCATCCGAACCGCTCCTGACGACGATCGTGGGCGTCGGTACTCTGCCGTCCGGTGAGCAGACGACTGGGAAGATCAAGGGCGAAGCGTTCTACGTCTCCTAGCTGACGTGCGGTAAACCCCAAGCCAAAGCCGTGCCTGGGGCGCAAGAAAGTCAGTGACTGTGTGGGGCCTCGCGAGGGGTCCCACACACGTTCTGTGCTGGCAGGGTGCTCTGGCCGAGCCGCTCGACGCCGGCTCACTTCACACTTGACACTTGGCGTGCGGTTGATACCCTGCATACAGGGGATATGGGAGAGAGCATGGGACAGGAGTCGCGCCACAGGCGCTGCATAGCTCGTCAACCCCGCAGCGGACATGGATGGCCGTTGCTGATCGCGATGTTGGCGGGCCTAGTCGTGGTGTTGCTGCTCAACGTCGCACCGGCGAGCGCGCTCCTGCAGCGGGGCCACGTCGCCGCGGCGCCGTTCGGCGAAAGTGGAGAGGCGAGTCCGTCGCTGCCGTCCGCGCTTGCGGTCAACGAAGCCACTGGCGACGTCTACGTACTGGAAAAGGCGAACAACCGCGTGATGGTCTATGGACCGGCGCCGGCGCATGAATTCATCGAAGGTTGGGGCGTCGGTGTCAAGAACGGCGAAGAACAGTTTCAGCACTGTCAGGCACCGCAGAAATGTCTGCCGGGGATCGCCGGCTTCGGCAAAGAAGGACAGCTGAGCGATCCGGTGGCGATCGCGGTGGACAATGCCAGCGGATCTCCGTCAAATGGCGACGTCTACGTGGTGGCCAACAACACGTTCCACCAGGCGGCTATCGACAAGTTCACCCCCGGCGGCGTTCTGATGCGCAAGATCGCCTTGAAGAACAGCGAAGCCGAGGGGCCGGTGGACGGTGTCGCGATCGACTCCCACGGCATCGTGTATGTCGAGCGCGAAGACGAAGAAGAAGAGTTCAAGATTATTCGCTTCACTAATGCTGAAAAAAACAAACTGCTGGACGAATCGGAATTGGAAATTCCGGAAGAATTCTTCGAAGGGCCGCGACCCGTGCGGCCAGGGTTTGCCGTCGACGCTCACGACGACGTCTACATCGCATACGAGCCCGGCGGTGAGTACGCTGAAGAAATCGAAGAAGAAGCAGAAGAAATCGCCGAACTCGAAAAGGAACGTAAGAGCAAACACGAAGAACCGAAGCACGAACAGCCGCGCGAACAACTCGACGGCAGCTGCGAACCGCACCCCTGCTATGTGGCGGAGCTCGCGACGCTCAGCGCTCCGTCGGGCGAAGAACTCGAAGCGGTCGCGCTGAGCCCGAGCATCGGCGGCACACCGTCAGTGTCGGGCCTCGCCGTCGACACGACGACAGGTCTTCAGGCGAGCGGCGATCTGTACCTCGATCAGCAGCAGCGCGTGCTCGCGTTCACCCCCGGCCGTGTGCTGATCCAGGAACTGCAGGAAGAAGAGCTGAACAGCGAGGGCGGCGGCAGCGGTGTCGCGGTCGACGGCGCGACGAGCGAAGTGTTGGTGGCCGACGATGCGCTGGGGCGAGTCGACGTGTTCGCGCCCGCGCCCGCGGGACAGCCGATCGTAGAAGCCCACAGCCTCACGACGACGTCGGTGACATCGAGCTCCGCCGAACTCAGCGGCGAGATCGACCCGAACGGCGGTGAAGTGCGCTATCGCTTCGAGTACGGGGCCGGCGTCTGCGAAGCGCGCCCGTCGCCGTGCGCCGCGGGCCCGATCGGAACGCTCAGCGGGTTCGGCGCTCGAGGGGTCAGCCTCGTGGTCAAGGAACTGGCGCCGAGCAGCACGTACCACTTCCGGCTAGTGGTCGAAGATCTCGCCCCGGGCTCCTCGCCCGTCGCCAGCGAAGAAGCGAGATTCGCGACGCAGGCGTCGTCCTCCGAGGCCGCGCTCGCGGACGGGCGCGCCTGGGAACTCGTGACGCCGTCCGTCAAGCATGGCTCGGTGATCCTTCCGCTGCAGGAAGAAGGCGGTCTGATCGAGGCGGCCGCCGACGGCGGGTCGCTTGCGTATGTCACGCTCGGCGCCGGCGCCGGCGAACCGCAAGGGGAGCGCGGTCCCGAACCGACGCAGTGGATCGCGACGCGCAAAAAGGTCGGCTCGAGTGGGGAAGACACCGGCTGGAGCTCTGCGGACATCGCGACGCGCAATGAAGCTCCGGCCCAGGGCTTCGACGCGGGCGGGCCGTGGGAGTATCAGTTCTTCTCGACCGACCTCTCGAGTGCGTACGTCGATCCCTACTATCCCGAGTCGCCGGTGCTCCTCGGTGGCGCCACTGAGCGGACG
>JASLHP010000228.1 GCA_030149625.1 Solirubrobacteraceae bacterium | reverse complement strand
CACCCGCCTCTGCACGTCGACTGCGTGATGGGCGTCGTCGGCGGCATCCCGCCGACCGCGCGCAACCTCGCGGCGATGGTCGAAAACATCCCCGACGGGCGCTCGTCGGGGGGCCCCAAGAACCATTGGGGCGTGATCGGCATCTCGCGCGACCAGTGGATGCTGGTGTCGGCGGCGCTCACGCTCGGCGGCTCGATTCGCGTGGGTCTCGAGGACAACCTGTACCTGCCGAATGGCGAGATGGCGAGCTCCAACGGCGAGCTGATCGCGAAGGCGCGGCAGATGACCGAGGACGTCGGCCGCCGCCCCGCGACCGTGCAGGAGGCTCGCGCGATGCTCGCGATACCGCAGCGCGCCGGGAGCGCGACATGAGCCCGCCCCTGGACGGCATCCGGGTCCTCGATCTCTCCCGCCTGCTCCCGGGCGGCTTCTGCTCGCTGCTGCTGGCGGACTTCGGCGCGGACGTGGTCAAGATCGAGGACACGGGCATGGGCGACTACATCCGCTGGTCGCCGCCGCATTACGAGGGCGCGCACGACAGCGCCTCCTCGGCGCTGTTCCTGTCGCTCAACCGCAACAAGCGCTCGATCCGCCTGGATCTCAAGCGCGACGAAGGCCGCGCGGCGCTGCTGGCGCTCGTGCGCGACGCCGACGTCGTGCTCGAGTCGTTCCGCCCCGGCGTGCTCGACCGCCTGGGCGTCGGCTACGAGCGCATGCGCGAGGAGAACGCGGGGATCGTCTACTGCGCGATCTCGGGCTACGGACAGACGGGACCGAAGCGCGATGCGTCTGGCCACGACATGAACTACCTGGGCTTGATCGGCCTGCTTGGTTTGACGGGAGACCCGCCCTCGCGCGGCGGAGAGCCGGTGCAGGCAGCCGGCCAGATCGCGGATCTCGGCGGCGGCGCGCTGATGGCGGCGTTCGGGATCATGGCGGCGCTGCGCGAGCGCGACGGCGCGCGCGAGCTCGCCGGGCGGTCCGGATCGGGCTCGGCGGGCTCGGGCGAGGGCCAGTTGGTGGACGTGTCGATGTCCGACGGCGCGCTGTCGTGGCTGACGATGGTGGCCGCCGCGCACTTCGCCGACGGCGAGGTTCCGCGGCGCGGCGATCTGCCGCTGGCGGGCGCGTTGATCTGCTACCGCCCATACGAGTGCGCCGACGGCTGGGTGTCGTTGGGGGCGCTCGAGCCCAAGTTCTGGCAGGCGTGGTGCCGCGGCGTTGGGCGCGAGGAGCTGATCGCGATGCAGTTCGAGCGCCCCGGGTCCGACGCGCACGCGCAGGTCGAGGAGATCTTCAAAGGCCGCACGCGCGAGCAGTGGGAGCAGTTCGCGCGCCAGCACGACTGCTGTCTGGAGCCGGTGCTGGAGCTCGACGAGGCGCTGTCCTCGGAGCTCGTGCGCGAGCGCGAGATGGTGGTCGAGATCGACCAGCCCGGCGTCGCGCGCCCGGTGCGACAGCTCGGCGTCCCGATCAAGCTCGCGCGCACGCCGGGCGAACACGCGCGGCTGCCGGGCCCGGCGCTCGGCGAGCACACCGAGGAGGTGCTGCTCGCGGCCGGCTACTCGCGCGAGCGGGTCGCCGAGCTGCTGGCGAGCGGCGCGGCGGCCGGCGCGGCGCAAGCCAACGCCGGCGCCGTGTTCCGCGCATGAGCGCGGCCGCGGGCAGATGAGCGCGGCCGCGCCGCTCGCCGGCGACTCATCGCCGCGGAGCGAGCTGCTGAAGATGAGCGAACTGGCGGAGCGCTCCGGCGTCAGTCCCGGCACGATTCGCTACTACCTGCGCGAGGGCCTGCTCGGCGCCGGCAAGGACATCGTCAGAACCTCGCGCAACATGGCGTACTACCCGCCCGAGTACGTGGAGCGCATCGAGCTGATCAAGCGCCTGCAGGAGGAGCGCTTCATGCCGCTGCGCGTGATCAAGGGAGCACTCGAGGACGATCCGGGACGGGTACGGGCGCTGATCGAGCTCGAGGACCGGATCCTCGAGCGCGCGCTCGCGAGCGCGGACGACAACCGCCGCGTCTCGCGCAGCGCCGTGCACGAGCGCTATGAGGTGCCGCGCAACGTGCTCGAGCGTCTGGCCGAGATCGGGGTGCTGACGCCGAACCAGCGCGGCTACGACCGCGACGACGTGAAGATCATCGAGGCGATCGCGAGCTTCCGCGCCGGCGGATACGAGGAGGCCCTGGGCTTCACCGTGTACGACACGCTGCGCTATCGCGAGGCGCTCGAGCCGCTGGTCGAGGAGGAGGTGCGCGCGCTGCTCGGCCGGCTCGCGGGGGAGGTGGAGATCGAGCGCGCGATGGAGATCGTCGCCGCCGGCACGGAGCCGCTGCGCGAGCTGATCGGAGCGATGCATTCGAAGCTGCTGCTCGCCGCGCTGCGCCGTCAGCGCGGCCGCGACGCAAGCTGAGCCCGCCGCGACGGGGGCTGGCCGGTCGCGGCCGCCACGGGTCGTTATGCTTGGTCCGTTGACTGACCAGTCAATCTATTCTTTGGGGCGGCGCGACGATCCGCGGACGCGAGACGTGCGAGAGCGAGCCGAGCGTTGAGGGTCGCGGCGGTCCAGCTCAACTCCGGGGCAGACGTCGGCGCGAACCTGGCCGTGGCGGATCGTCTCACGCGCGCCGCGGCGGCCGACGGCGCGAAGCTGATCGTGCTGCCCGAGAAGTGGACGGCGATCGGCTCCGACGAGGACCTCCGCGACGCCGCCGAGTCGCTCGAGGGCGCGGCGATCGGCTGGGCGCGCACGATCGCGCGCGAGCTGCGCGTCGATCTCGTCGCGGGCTCGATACTCGATCGACTTCCCGCCCAGGCCAAGCTCGCCAACACCTGCGTGCACGTCGACCCTCGGGGCGAGCTGCGGGCGGTATACCGCAAGATCCACATGTTCGATGTGAACGTCGGTGGCCGCGAGTACCGCGAGTCCGCGCTGGAGCAGCCGGGCGAGGAGATCGTCACCTCGGCGAGCGTCGACGGCGTCGAGCTGGGTCTCTCGATCTGCTACGACCTGCGCTTCCCAGAGCTGTATCGCATCCTCGCGGTGCGCGGCGCGCGCATCATCACGCTGCCTGCCGCGTTCACGCTGACGACCACGCGCGAGCACTGGGAGGTGCTCCTGCGGGCGCGAGCGATCGAGAATCAGACGTTCGTGATCGCCGCCAACCAGGTCGGCGAGCATCCAGCGGGGCAGCACTCCGGCGGGCGCTCGATGATCGTCGATCCCTGGGGAGTGGTGCTGGCACAGGCGGCCGACGACGTCGGGCACATCGTCGCCGAGCTCGACCTCGAACGCCAGCTGCAGATCCGCGCGCGCCTGCCATCGCTCGCCAACCGCCGACCGGATACATACCGCTGGCCCGCCGCGGAGGCGGTATGAGCGCCGGGCGCGCATCCGCCTCGGGCGCGGGAGCGCCGGACAAGCGCCGTCTGATTCTCGACGCGGCCGTGCGGGTGTTCGCGCGTCAGGGCTTCCACGCCTGCCGCGTGTCCGACATCGCCGACGAGGCCGGCGTCGCATACGGGCTCGTCTATCACTACTTCGCTTCCAAGGACGAGGTCCTCGACACGCTGTTCCTGGAGCGTTGGGAGGTGATGCTGGAGCTGATCCGCGCGGTCGACGCAGACGCGATCCCGGTGCGCGAGAAGCTCGGCGCGATCGCCGCGTTCATCATCGACAGCTACCGGCACGACCCCGACCTGATGAAGGTGATCATCGTCGAGGTCACGCGCGCGGCGAACTCGTTCGGCAACACGCACATCGTGACGATCCGCGAGGCCTACGAACTGATCGGCGGGATGATCGAGCAGGCGCAGTCACAGGGCGTGTTCAAGGCCGAGATCGAACCGCGATTCGCCGCGATGGCGTTCTACGGCGCGATCGAGCAACTGCTGACAGGTTGGATCTTCGATCTGCTGCCACAGGGCGAGGATTACTTCGAGCGAGCGAAGTGGCTGGTCGTCGAGACGGTCTGCGGCGGCCTGGAGCAATAGACTGGCGCAAGCATGCAGAACGAGATGGTCAAGCGGCTGATGTGGCAGGGTCTTCTGGCGGGGGTCGGCGCGCTCGCCGGCATCCTCGCCAACCGCGGCGCGGCGGTCCTTTGGCGGCGTCTGTTCGACGAGGAGCCGCCGGAGTGAGCAGCGCTCCGCCGCCGCCAGACCAAGCGGGGACCGCCGGGGACCCAGAGACCCTCAGCCTCGCGGCGGCGATCGCCGAGGTGTCCGAGCGCGCCTCGCTGCTGGTGCGCGAGGAGATCGAGCTCGCAAAGGTCGAGATGAGCGAAAAGGCGACCAAGCTCGTCAAGGGCGCGGTCGTGGGCGCAGCCGCCGGCGTGTTCTTCTTCACAGCGCTCGTGTTCGCGCTCGACGGGTGCGCGTGGCTGCTCTACTACTACCTGCCGATCGGCAACAAATTCACATACTTCTGGGGTTTCTTCGCGATGTCGGTGATCTTGATCGTGCTCGGTCTGCTCGCGGGACTGATCGCGGCCAGGGCGGTCAAAAGAGGCTCGCCACCGGTGCCCAGCATGGCGATCGACGAGGCCCGCAAGATCCGCGAGAGCGTGGGTCCCGGAACGGCGCCTGCCGCGGCCGCGGCCAGCAACATCCCCCATCCGGCTGCCGCTGGCGGAGGGCAGAGCTGATGGCCCAGCGCACGCCGGCGGAGATCCGCAGCTCGATCGAGGCGAACCGCATGGAGCTCGCAGTATCGGTGCAGCGCCTGCGCGGGGAGGTCACGCGCTTGACGGATTGGCGCGCGCACATCGAGCGTCACCGCAGCGAAATAACCGTGGGCGTGGCGGTCGTCGGGCTGATGGTCGGCGCGCGCGCGCTGCGCCGTCGCCGCCGGCGTCGTCGTATTTGATCAGGCGAGCAGGGTGCGCGGGATCGCGCCCACGCCGATCAATCCGGGGCCCGTGTAGGTCCCGATCACCGGACCGACCTCGGATGTGAACACGGGCTCTGAGTCGAAGATCTCGCGGCAGCGCTCGATCAGGCGCTGAGACTGCTCGGGCGCTTGGATGTGCTGCACGACCCAGCCTTCGGCGCCGTCGTCGTGGAGCTCGCGCGCATACGCGACCATCCGCTCGAACGCGCGCGCGGCGGTGCGCACGCGCTCGACCGGAACGATCTCGCGCTCGAGCGAGAGGATCGGCTTGATCCTGAGCGTGCCGCCCAGCCACGCCTGCGCCTTGCCGACCCGTCCACCGCGCCTGAGGTACTCGAGCGTGTCCAGGCAGAACCAGATCCGCAGTCGCGCTCGCGCCTCGCGCACGCGCGCGACCACGGCATCCTTGTCCGCGCCGCCGCGCGCGGCGGCGCAGGCGGCGAGCACGAGCAGACCGGTGCCACCGCAGGCGGTTTCGCCGTCGATGACCGCGACGCGCTCGCCGAGACCGCGCTCGCTGAGCAGACCGTGCGCCTGTCGCGCCGCCTCGCAGGTACCAGAGATGCCCCCCGCGAGGTGGACCGAGACGACGTCGTGGCCCGCCTCGATCAGCGGCTCCCACACGGCGAGGAAGTCGCCAATCGACGGCTGCGAGGTGCTCGGCAGTTCACGATCGTCGCGCAGGCGCTTGTAGAAGCGGTCGAAGCCGTCCATCTCCAGCTCGCGCTCCGGCTGGCCTTTCCAGCCCACGTACAGGCTGACCTGATGAACTTCCTGCGCATCGGCGAGCGTGCGGGGAAGGTAGTGCGTGCTGTCGGTTGCGATCGCGACGGGGGCCATGCGGCGCGGGACGCTACAGCAATGCTTGCGCGAGCTCGCCCGACTCGTACATCTCGATCACGATGTCGCAGCCGCCGATCAGCTCGCCGTCAACGAACAGCTGAGGGATCGTCGGCCAGTTCGAGACCGCGGAGAGCTCTTGGCGGATGCGCGGGTCCGGCAGGACATCGACGGCGGCGAACGGCGCGTCGAGCGCTTGCAGCGCGGCGACCGTGCGCGCCGAGAAGCCGCACGCGGGCGCCTCGGGGGTGCCCTTCATGAACAGGATCACCTTGTGTTCCTCGATCGCCCCGGCGATCGCCTCGCGGATCGGGTTCGGCGTGTCGCTCGGGGCGGGAGCGGCGGTGGGCTGGCTGCTCGACATCGGAAGTGGCTGGGACTGGCTGGCGGACATGGAGGGCTCCTGGCTCTCAGTTGGTCTGGATCGTCGACGGGGTCTGGGTCGTCGACGGGGTCTGGGTCGTAGACGGGGTCTGGATCGTCGAGGGGGTCTGGGTCGTAGACGGCGTCTGGATCGTCGACGGGGTCTGGGTCTTCAGCGCGAGGGCGTGGATCGCGCCGCCGATCTCCGTCCCGAACACCGCGTACACGAGACGGTGCTGCTCGATGCGGCTGAGGCCGTCGAACACGGAGGCTGTGACGGTCGCGCGGAAGTGGTCGCCGCCGCCGGTGTAGTCCTCGACCTCGGCGTGTGCGCCGTCGATCGCGGCCTCGATGCGCTGCTTTATGTCCTCGGCGGCGGGCATCCGCCTCAAGGGTAGAAGGTCTCCGCGCGCGCGTGGGCTGTGGCTCCGGCGGCGCGCCGTGGCCACACGGCAAGGAGCGGACCCAAGCGGCGCGGCCGCTATACTTTGGAAAGTCTTGCAGTCGTCCACGGGAGCAGAACGATGATCGAGATCACCGACAAGGGCGCCGAGAAGGTGCAGGAGTTCCTGGCCTCGCAGCAGGCGGACACCAGTGTCGCCGGTCTGCGCGTCGGCGTTCGTGGGGGCGGCTGTTCCGGCTTTCAGTACCAGCTCGCGTTCGACGAGCAGCGCGAGTCCGATGTGGTGTTCGAGAGCCACGGGCTGAAGCTGCTCGTCGACGGCGAGAGCCTGCAGTTCGTGCGCGGCTCGACGATCGACTACGAGGAGAGCCTGCAGGGTGCCGGCTTCAAGGTCAACAACCCCAACGTCGTGGCGGCCTGTGGCTGTGGGTCCTCGTTTCGCGTCGCCGATGAGGAGCAGGTCTCGGCGGTCTGAGCATCCGGGCGCGTAGGCTGGCGCTCGATGGCGGTTCTCCCACAGGCGCTTCGCAGCTTCACGCCCGTGCGCCTGCGCGACGACGTTCGTCTACGCGCGCTGGCGTTGGGGGCGGGTCTGATCCCGCCGCGTACGATGCACTCCGATCAGGATGTGCGGGTGCTGCTCGAGGCCGCCCGCGGCGCTCGCCGCGTGGTCGAGATCGGCGTCTACGAGGGCGCCTCCGCGGTGGCGCTGTGCGCGGCACTCGACCCCGGCGCCGAGCTGCATCTGATCGACCCCTTCGGCGCGCATCCAGACGCATTGCCGAGTGGTTGGGGCGCGAGCGAGTGGGCGACGCGGCGCGCCGTTGGCCGCGCGGCGCACCGGCGCGGACACGACGCCCCGCGCGTGTGCTGGCACCCGCGTCTGTCTCACGAGGTCGCCGAGCGCTGGCGGGGGCAGATCGACCTCCTGTTCATCGACGGCGATCACTCCGAGGCGGGCTGCGAGCGTGACTGGTCCTGTTGGCGGCGCTTCCTCGCGCCCGGCGGGCGCGCCGTCTTCCACGACGCGCGCGCCGATCGGCCCGGCGGGCGCGGGCTGCCCGGCCCGACAGCGCTCGTCGCGAGGCGCTTTCGCGGCGGCCAGGAGCCGGGCTGGGAGATCCGCGCCGAGGCCGATCGCACGGTCGTCGTCGCACGAGCGTCGTAAACCACTCGCACTTCACCTTGCAGGGGCGTGCCAGCGATTAAGTTGGATGGCCAGCTCATCAAATTGAAAGCGTCAACACGGCGCCGGGGTTGACGGTGGGTTGCGTCCTGTGGTACGGTCGACGCGACATGATGTCAAGCGTTGCAAGGGGTGCGGATTGCCCAGGTAGCCCGCAGTGTCAGAGCTTTTGCACGGAGGTGCACGACGGGCTGCCTCAACGCTGGCTTGACTTGACCTTGACGCGTAGGGTCTTTTCTGCCAAGGTCACGTGTACAGCGTTGTCTGCTGGAAGACAGCTGACGACAACGACTGGCTTCGGGGCGTGTCTGTCCTGAAGAAGGGGATTCTCGGGGTCGGTCGATCCATTCCTAGAGGGAAAAGGAGCAGTGGACAGATGAAACGCATCAGGATTGTGGGGCTGTGTCTCATCGCCGTATTCGCGATGAGCGCGATCGCCTCGGCGAGCGCCTCGGCAGCGGCGCCCGAATACCAGATCTGCGGCAAAGTCGCGAAGAGCAAAGTGACCAAAAAATTCGAAGGTCACTTCAGCAACAAGGAATGCACGGCCGTCCACGACGTAAGTTCATACTTGCCTTCAGTCGTTGTGGCCGTGCAT
>JASLHP010000223.1 GCA_030149625.1 Solirubrobacteraceae bacterium | reverse complement strand
GGGCCGCGGCCGCGGCCTGATGCGCGCCTGCCGGCGCGCCGGGCCGGCCCCCGAGGTCGTCCGCCGCGCCCTTCTCGAGCAGCGGCTGGTCCTGAACGCGACCGGCCCCGACACGGTGCGGATGCTGCCGCCGTTGACGATCGGCCCCGAGCACGTCGAGGACGCCGCCGCGCGGCTCGGCGCCGTCCTGCGCAGCCCCGTCGCGGAGGCGGCGACATGATCAGGCGCCTGGCCGGCGGCTTCGAGCTCGACGACGATCCAAAGCGGTTGGACGTGGACGCGATCCACGCCTTCATCAGCGAACGCTCCTACTGGGGGCGGGGGCGCAGCCGTGAGCGCGTCGTCGGCACGATCGAGGGCTCGCGGCGCATCGTCGGGCTGTACCTCGGCTCCCAGCAGATCGGCTTTGCCCGCGCGATCTCCGACGGCGTCACGATGGCCTACCTCGCCGATGTCTACGTGACCGAGCCCCACCGCGGGCGCGGCCTCGGCGTCGAGCTGGTGCGCGAGATGATCGAAGGCGAGGGCGCTCCTGACGTCCACTGGCTCCTGCACACGCGCGACGCGCAGGAGCTCTACCACCGCCTCGGCTTCAGGACCGGGCCGCTGCGCTACCCGCTGATGGAACGCGCGCGTCCCGCGCTGACCGAGACGCCCGCCGCCGGATAGCCTTCGCCGCCGTGAGCCGCTCCGAGCAGATCGAACATCCCCGCACGGCCTCTTACGAGGCCGACCCCGAGCAGGTGCGCCGCGTGCTGCTGCTCTACTCGGGCGGTCTGGACACGAGCGTGATGCTGAAGTGGATCCAGGACCTCTACGGGGCCGAGGTGGTGTGCCTGACGGTCAATCTCGGCCAGCCGGGCGAGGACTACGAGGTGATCGAAGGCAAGGCCAAGATGCTCGGCGCGCGCGAGTGCCACGTCGTGGACGCGCGCGAGGAGTTCGCCCATTCGTTCCTCGCGCCGGCGATCAAGGCGAACGCGATCTACGGCTCGGGGTACCCGCTGTTCACCTCGCTGGGGCGCCCGCTGATCGCCAAGCTGGCGGTCGACTACGCGCGCTCCAGCGGTTGCGACACGGTCGCCCACGGGTGCACCGGCAAGGGCAACGACCAGGTCCGCATCGAGGCCACGATCGCGACCCTGGCACCAGAGCTGAAGGTGATCGCGCCCGTGCGCTCGTGGCAGATGGGCCGCGAGGAGGAGATCGCCTACGCCCGCGAGAACGGGATCCCGGTCAAGCAGGGGACCGAGGTGGTGCCCTACTCGATCGACGACAACCTATGGGGGCGCTCCTCGGAGGGGCGCTGGAGCGGCCCCACAGGTTGTCGTCGATCGAGTACGGCGCCTGCTCTGACCCGCCCTTGATCGGGATCCCGTGCTCGCGCGCGTACGCGACCTCCTCCTCGCGCCCCATCCGCCACCCCCTCACGGGTGCGATCACGCGAAGCTCGGGTCCCAGCGTGGCCACTGTGGCGTCGATCCGGACCTGGTCATTGCCCTTGCCGGTGCAGCCGTGGGCGATCGTGTCGCACCCCGTCTCGCGCGCGTACTTAACCGCCAGCTTGGCGATCAGGGGCCGGCCGAGCGCGGTGAACAGGGGGTAGCCGAGTCCGTATGTCCCGTTGGCCTTGATCGCCGGCACGATGTACTCGCGCGCGAACTCCTCGCGGGCGTCGACGACGTGGCAGTCGAGCGCGCCAAGGTTCAGCGCCTTGCCGCGGATGACGTCGTAGTCCTCGCCCGGCTGCCCCAGGTTGACGGTCAGCGCCACGACCTCGGCCTTGTACTGCTCCTGGATCCACTTGAGCATCACGCTCGTGTCGAGGCCGCCGCTGTAGAGCAGGAGAACGCGGTGCACGTGCGAGGGATCCGCCTCATAGGTGGTGGTCGGCAGGGGGGTGTGATCGTTCATGACGCGAACGTCTCCTTGACTAGGCGTCGCTGCTCTTTGGACGCAAACTCTTTGAATCGCCCGGCGAAGTCGGCGCGCGCGGCACGCTCGTCGTCGGCCAGGCGGCCGATCAGCGCCCCCATCGCCATCAGCGCCCCCTCGGGTTGTGGGGTCGCGCCGACGTCGGGGCCGAGCGACCTAAGCAACGCCACCTGCACCTCGCGGTCCTGGTGGCGGCCGAGCACATCCTGGAGGCCCTTGAGCGTCTTGATCATCGGCTTGACCACCTCGCCGGGATACAGCGGCGCGCCGAACAGCTCGAGCAGATAGCGGAGCTCCTTGCCCTTCTTGCGCAGCTCGTGATAGTCCTCGGCGGGGCTCGAATCATCGATCGCGTCGCCCATTCGGACCATCCGCCGGTACACCTTGCGGATCCGCTTGCCGGCGACCTCGCCGATGGGCCGCGCGGCGTCCGGCCGCTCGGCCTCGTCGGCCTCCTGGAGCCGGTCGAGGAAAGCGCGCCATCGCGACAGCAGCCCGGTGGCGCGCTGGGAGCGCAGCGCGGCCACCATCTCGCGATGCGCCGTCGCCCGCCGCGCCCGCAACACCTCGAGCAGCGGATCCAGTTCGCCTTGCATCGCCTCCGGAACGAGCGCGCGCATCGTGTCGAACTCGAGCA
>JASLHP010000165.1 GCA_030149625.1 Solirubrobacteraceae bacterium | reverse complement strand
ACGGCTGCCTATCTGCTGAGCAAGCGGCCGTGCCGGGTGATCATCGAGACACAGAACCCGCCCGCTTCCGCCGGCGAGCGCGTGGCCGTGCCCGCGGGAACAGCGCGCTCCGCTTCGCCGCGTCGGCTCCGCTTACGCGGGCACGGCCACACGCTCGCCGGCGGAAGCGGGCGGGTTCTGTGTCTCGATGATCACCCGGCACGGCCGCTTGCTCAGCAGATAGGCAGCCGTGGGGCCGATCCGCTGCTCGCCGGCCGGTGCGTGGATCGTCGACCAGTAGACGACATCTGAGCCGACGAGCTCGGCTTGCTTGACGAGCGCGGCACCGGGATTGCGGGTGCGGATCAGGCCGGTGTGGATCTTGATGCCCGCGCGCCTGGCCTGGATGCGAGCGCTCTCCAGCACCGAGCGCCCATGCGCCTCCTCTTCCTCCATTCCAGCGTCCAACGAGAGCTGGCTCGGGACCGGCAGCACGTAGATCGCATACACCACCCCGCGCTCGCCGATCAGCTTCGCCGCGGCCGACAGCGCGCCGGCGCTGACGTCATCGCCGAAGATCGGCACGAGCGCGGTCTTGTACTCCAGCTCCTCGAAGTCTGGTGGGCGCTCGTGGCGAGGCACGCGCGTCGTCGTGCGCAGGTCCAGCCCATGCTGACGACGGTAGACGACGTACAGGAACATCCCCAGCGCCAGCCAGATCACGCCCGCGGCGGCGACCACCAAATGCAGGACGGTCACCACGACGAACGCGAGACCGGTGCCGAATATTCCAGACACGGCAAACAGCGGCAGCTCGCGTCCGGCCACACGCAACGTACCCGGCCCCCGATAAGGCCTCGGCCTGTCGGGCTGCTTGACACGTAGGCGGATCACCGACAGGTGCGCGATCGTGAACGAGAGCATCGCGCCGAACGCATACATGTTGCCGAGAAATTCGGCTTGGCCGGGGACGATCGTCAGACAGGCCACCCCCCCGAACAGCAAGATCCCGATCCACGGCGTGCCGAAGCGCGGATGCAGACGACTCAGCCGATCCGGGACCTGACGATGCAGCCCCATCGAGTAGACCAACCGCGAGGCGCCGATGATGCCGGCGTTCGCGGCGATGAACAGGATCGTCGCCGCGAGCAGGCCGACGTAGAGCTCACCGGCGGACTGCAGCACGCCGAGGTGCAGGTGCTTGACGATTCCAAGAACCGGGTCTCCCGCAAATCCACCCTGGGCCTCGCTGGTACCGAGCAGCGACGCATAGCTGCCGTCCGCGAGCCGGTGGACAGGTAGCGCCGAAAGCGCCACCATCGGCAGCGCCGCGTAGATCGCGAACACGGCCAGCACGACGAACTTGATCGCACGCGGGACCGTCTTCGTCTCGTCGCGCGCCTCCTCCGCCATGTTCGAGATCGTCTCGATGCCGGTGTAGGCGATCATGCCGACGGGGATCGCCACGAGGAAGCTCTTCCAAGTCGGCGCGACGCCTAGATGCACGTTCCCGACGAGCACGTGTGGAGAGAGCACCAACAGGATGCCGACCGCTACGAGCAGCAGCTGGGTCGCGAGGTCGGTGATCGCGAGCAGGATGTTCAGACCCGCCGCCTCTTTGACTCCCACGACGTTGACGACCGACAGCAGCGTCACCACTCCGATTCCGAACACGATGTCTCCCGGACCGTGCTCGAGCGCCGGCCAGAACAGCCCGCCCAGGTAGTGCGGCACGAAGAACGCGGAGATCGCGATCGTGATCGTGTAGTTGAGCATCTGCGCCCAAGCGGCGAAGAAGGACCACAGCTCGTTGAACGCGTGACGCGCAAAGCTTGAGGATCCGCCCGCCTCCGGGTACATCGCGGTGGCCTCCGCATACGTCGCGGCCGTCAGGTAGAAGATCACCCCGGTGACGAGGAACACGATCGGGGTCAAGCCCAGCGCATAGGACGCGACCAGCCCAAGCGCGTAGTAGATCGAGGACCCGACGTTGCCGTAGGCCGTCGAGAACAGCGCGCTGGTGCCGAGCACGCGCCGCAATCCGTGTTGACTCAGCCGCGCCACGCGCCGCAGGCTATAGAGCACGCGATGCCGTTGTGCCTGCCGCGATTCAGCGCGGCGGCACCCCGGCGTGCAAAATCGCATTCATCGCAGCCGCGAAAGCAGGAACGCGCCGTATGATTCCGACGAGCAAGGATCTGCACGGGGGCGGACTGGTCCAGACCTCCCAACGCCATGGAAACAGCGCGACGCGAAAACTACGACTCCGGCGAGGATTTCGTCCTCGAATACGGCGAGCTCCGCTTCACCTTCAACGAGGCGGACTTCTCAGAGCGCTGCGAGCAGGCCGCGCTGAAGCTCGGCTTCGTCGGCGGCCGTCTCGGAGAGGGCGAGCTGGAAGATCTCGTCAACCTCGCGGTCAACGGCGAGATTCTCGACCCGGCGTCGGGGCTCGGCGAGCACGTCAACGACTGCTGGCCGGAGCTCGTCGGCCCGGCCGAGCGCTCGCTCGTGCACTGGCTGCGACGCCTCGTCTTCAGGGGCGCCTGGCTCGACCAACGCGTCAAGGAGGGCGAGCTCGCGGTCAGCTTCGACGAGCGGAGCGGGAGCTTCTGCTACGTGCAGCCGACCGGCGGAAGCGACGGCGTCACCGGGCGCGGCGGCGAACCGATCGAGCTGGCGCCTGAGCCCTCCTGGGGCCGTGTGGCCTACCGCCGTTAGCCATAAAAACGCGCGACCTCCTGGAGTTGGCTGAAGATGTCGTGCCCGAAGAACAGCATGACGATCAACACGCCTACGGTGGGGCCCCATCGCCGGCCGGCGCCGCGGGCGGCGAGCGCGAGCACCACGCCCAGCAGCGGCAGCAGCGGCAGCATGTAGCGAAACTGCCCGTATTCGGCGTCGATCTGAGGAAACCTCAGGTACGAGTCGCCACCAACGAGCGCTAGCAATCCGGCGCTCATCGCGCCATAGGTGATCAACTCGGACGTGCGGTCGCGCAGCCGCACCGTACTGGCAGCGACGCCGAACGCGCACAGCCCGGCGATCATGGCCGCTGGGACGAGACTGAGATCGTAGACCCAGCCCGGGAAGGGAGTGTCGATCCAGCCGTAGAGACCTATATATCCGTCGAACCAGATCTTCTTGGTCGTGAAGATCCCCGGGAAGTCGCTGTGCATCCCGGGCAGCCTTGGCAAATACATCTGCCAGATGTAGGCCAGCTCGGCGAACAGCGAGCCGTGCGTGAGGCTGACCGCGCTCGACGGAACGAGCGGCCCCCCACCACCCAGGCCCATCCGTCGCGCGACCCCCAGCGCGCGCGACCACCACGACGCGCGACTCTCTCGCAGATATTCGACACGCAGCCGTCCCGGCAGCGTTCCTGGGACTCGTCGGTCGCGCACTATGTCGCGCACCCCGTTAACGGTCAAGCCAGCTATGAAGCCGCCCACGACCTGGGCGGCGAGCTCCTCACGCCGCGCGGCTGCGCGCATGTTGCAGGCTAGATCCGGGCTGACCCTGGCAAGAGCCCGGTCAGCCCGCATCACCCGATGATGTCTCCCACTTCGGCTCGAGCAGCTGACGACAGGCCGCGCGCGCTCTACCGACCGTTCACAAGATGCGTTTCAGGCAGCCGCCTCGACGGCCGCGGCGCGAGCCTTCGCGATCGCGTCGGCGCCATCCTCGCCGACAAGCAGCTCCGGCCTGAGCGTGCCGCTGGAGGCGAGGTCGAGGATCGGCTGGTGACCAATCGAGGTGAGCGTGGCATCCAGCGCGATCACGGTGGTCTCGCCGCCGTGCGGACGCTCGGCCGTCGCGATCACCGTCAGCGAGCCGCTGTCGCGCAGCTTACGAGCGGCAGCCATCGCCTTGCGCGCGGCGTGCGGATGCAGCCCGTCGATGCCGTCGATCGCCACGAGCGCGTTGCCGCCGCGAGCCGCCACCCGCTTGGCCGCGTCGATCGAGCGCTCGACCGCCTGGTCCTGCGAGTCGGCCGTCGCCGCGAAGGTGAGCGCCGCGACCGGCGCAACCGAGCCCTCGCGCCACTGAGCGATCTCCTCCGGGCGCGCGCCGGCGAGCACGACGCTCACGTCCAACTCCTCGCGCCCCTGCAGAGCCTCCACGAGACGACGCAGCGTCTCGGTCTTGCCCGCGTGACGAGCGCCTACGATCACGACGCGCGAACCGCGCCCGATGGGCGTCATCCACTCGATCGCCTCGAGCGTCGTGTCCTTGGAGTCGAGCGCGAGCCGCTCGCGCGGCCACTCGACGGGCAGCTCGTCGTAGCGGACGCCGTCGGAGACCGTGTCCGCCGAGGCCCCGTTGATCGTGTCGATGCGCACCAGTGACGGATAGCGCTCGGAGCGTCGCGGCGTGCGCACCGGTCCGGTGACGCGATCGCCGGAGACGAGCTCGCAGCGACGAACCTGCGCCGCGGAGATGTAGACGTCCTCGTCCGAGGGCTCCGGAGGATCGACTCGCAGGAAGGCCGAGCCGTTGTCGAGCACCTCGACGACTCCCGCGGCGATCCGTCCCGCATCCGTCGCAGGCCCGGCATCGTGCTCGCCGCGAGCGCCCGCTGGGGGCGTGGAGTTGGCCTCTGAGGCACCGCCGCGCGATCCACGACGGCGTCCACGACGCGCCGCCGCGACAGTGCTCGTGTCCTCCTCGGCGGCGACGTCGCCGGGGTCGAGGCCCTGATCGTCCTCTGCGCCCTCCGGGTGATCGGCGTCGCGCGGACGTCGAGTGCGTTGCGGACGACGTCGACGCGGGCGCGAGCCCTGCTCCCGCGTATCTCCGCCGGAGGCGACGGCGACGGCGACGGCGCCGTCGC
>JASLHP010000109.1 GCA_030149625.1 Solirubrobacteraceae bacterium | reverse complement strand
GGCGCTCGCAGCTGCCGGGCCCGAAGCTCGGCGCGATCGCGCCGGGCGGTGCGAGCAGCAGGCCGTTGGTGCCGGTGCCATGGCGGTCGGGCACGATCACGACCTCGCTGCGGTCGCTGTTCGCGTGCTGTGCGTGCCGGGCGACTGTCCGACGCTCGACCCGGCCGAGCTCGACGCGCTGCTGCGCCTGCACGCGAACAGCGACCGCAGCGAGGTCGTGATCGTGCCCGACCGCCATGGCACCGGCACCAACGGCCTGCTGCTCGCACCGCCCGGCGCGATCGCGCCGAGCTTCGGGCCCGGCAGCTGCGAGCGCCACCGGGCGCTCGCAGACGCAGCCGGCGTCGCCTGCCGTGTCGAGCCGGTGTCCTCGCTGCTGCTCGACATCGACACCGGCGAGGATCTCGACGTCCTGCGGGCGCGGCTCGCGGCCCACCCTGCTCGCGCCGTCAACACGCGCGCCGTGCTCGGCCAGCCCGAACGCCCGAACATCGTCTCCATCACGTCCCCCGCCTGAGGCGCGCATGGCGAGCCTCAGCGCACGCGGCCTGCACGGCATCCCGGAGGTGCGCCCCGGCGACGATCTCGCCGTGCTGATCCTCGCGGCGCTCGGCGGCGAGGAGCTGCGCGACGGACAGCTCGTGGCGATCGCTCAGAAGGCGGTCTCCAAGTCCGAGGGGGCGCTCGTCACGCTCGCCGACGTGCGCCCGAGCGAGCGCGCGGTCGAGCTCGCGGCTGCCCCCGGCGGCGAGCGCAAGGACCCGCGTGCCGTACAGGTCGTGCTCGACGAGTCCGCCGAGGTGCTACGCGCCGAGCGCGGCGTGCTCATCTGCCGCACACGCCATGGCTTCGTGTGCGCCAACGCCGGCGTCGACGCCTCCAACGTGTCCGGCCCGGATCTCGACGGGCGGGTGACCGACGACACGCTGGTGCTGCTGCCACGCGACCCGGATGCATCGGCGCGACGCATCCGTGCGCGCCTGCGCGAGCGCAGCGGCGCGAGCGTCGGCGTGATGATCACAGACAGCTTCGGGCGCGCATGGCGTCACGGCCAGCTCGACGTCGCTATCGGTCTCGCCGGCATGCAGCCACTCGACGATTGGCGCGGGCGCACCGACGCCGCCGGCATGCGGCTGCGCGCCACCTGGCTGGCCGTCGCCGACGCCGCCGCCGCCGCCGCCGACCTCGCACGCGCGAAGGACTCGCGCGAACCGGTCGTGATCGTCGACGGGCTCGCGCGCTACATCTCGAGCGACGACGGCCCGGGCGCGGCCGCGCTCACACGTCCGCCGCGGGAGGATCTGTTTCGCTGACGCTCGACCAGAAGCGGATGAACTCGCGCGCGTGACCGATCCCGCACTCGAGCGCCAGACGCTGGCCGCGCGGGGCGTTCGTCAGGCTCGCGCGCATCCGTTCGTAGTTCTCCAGCTGGCGCCTGTGCGCATCCAGTTGAGCGACCGCCAGCGTCGCCGGATCGCCGCCGAAGAACAACTTGAGCGTACTCGCGTCGCGCAGCTCGTAGAGTTCCTGAGTCGGCCTGTCGCGCCACTGCGCCAGCAGCTCGCTGCCACGACCCGTCAGGCGATAGATCCGCCGCCGCCGGCCAGACTGCTCCTGGCGCTCGTCCAGCAGACCCTCGCGCGTCAGCCGCGCGCACTCGGTGTAGAGCTGCGTGTGCGGGATCGACCAGAAGTTGCTTGTCGACAGCTGCGCGACGCGCTTGAGGTCATATGGCGTCGCCTGCCCCGCCAGCTCGAGCAGGCCGAGCACGATGTAGGACGCTTCCGTCAAACGCGGCGTCTGCTCGCCGCGCTCGTGCCCTGATGCTGGGCTTGACATGTCCGCAGGGTAGCGTGCGGGACGTACGGTCCTGGCCGAACCACGCGAATCGTATTGTGATGTGACGCGCTCGCGCGATCGCGACCGTCTCGCCGGCCGCACCGCCTCACGATCGGCTCACAGACATGTTTCCAACAACGCGTCCGCGGCGCACGCTGACTGCTTGCATGGCTCGACGGGACGCGGCCGCGCCCACGCACAAGCGACCTAAAGTCTGGACGCACCCCGGTCGATCCAAAAGCAGAGGCCGCTGGAGCGCGGCTGTCCGAACGCCACCCGCCACGAGCGCGCTCCCCCCGCCAGCCAACCGGGAAGGAACCCATGACCGCGACCGAGTCCCCAGTTGCCAAGCCCACGCGCGGCCGTGCGTGGCCGCTCGCCCTGGCCTCAGGGGCGCTGCTGGTGCTGCTGGGCACGCTGTCCGCGGGCATCGTTCTCTCGCGTCAGCAGGCACGCCGGCAAATCGTCTCGACGTTCGCGCTACGCGGGAACGCCAGCGCCACGTTCGTCTCGGAGTTCCTGATGCAGCAGGCCGCGCACCAGCAACAGGCGGCCCAGCGGTTTCTCACGGGCAGGCGGGTCTCGCCCGCCCGCTTGCAGCTGGTCGTGGCCGCGTTCGGCAGCGATGCCGCCGTGCTACTCGACTCCTCGGGGCGTCTGCTCGACGTGGTGCCCGCCGACGCGGCGCTCGTAGGTCAACCGATCGCGAGCCGCTACGCCCATCTCACCGAGGCCGAGCGCGGCACGCCCGCCGTCTCGAATGTCGTCCCTTCGGCGGCACGAGGCACGCCGGTGACCGCCATCGCCGTCCCGTTCTCGACGCCGCAGGGACGGCGCGTGTTCAGCACCGCGTATCACGCTTCGAGCTCGGCGCTCGAGCAGTTCGTGGCGCACACGATTCCCTACCGTCAACACGAGGTGCTGCTCGTGGACGGCAACGGGCACTTGGTTGCCGCCAGCCCGGCGACGAGCGCAACCACGCTCGCGCAGGCGGATCCGGCGCTCGCGCGCGCAGTGGCGCACGCTTCGCACGGGACAGTGCCGGGCGCCGACACGCCGACGACATTTGCCGACACGCCCGTCGCGGGCACGCCTTGGCGACTGCTGATCGCGCTCCCCAACAGCCGTCTGTATGCGTCGATCTCCGGATGGACTCAATTCGTGCCCTGGATCGTGCTTGCCCTCGTGAGCATTCTCGGGGCGCTGCTCGTCGCGCTGTTCGCGCGCTCGCTCAGCGACCGCGCAAGGCTCACCGCCCTGTCGACGACGCTCGAGCAGGTCGCGCGCACCGACGCGCTGACTGGCCTGCTCAACCGGCGGGCTCTGGGCGAGCAGCTCGCTCGCGCGACCTCTTACGCGCGACGCCACAGTGAGCCGCTGTCCGTGCTGATGATCGACCTCGACCGCTTCAAGCAGACCAACGACCGCTTCGGCCACGAGGCGGGCGACCGCGTCCTGTGCGCGCTCGCCGACTGCATGCGCGACGCGTTGCGCGCCGACGACATCTATGGGCGCTGGGGCGGCGACGAGTTCCTCGTCGCGCTGCCGGCGACCGATCGCGAGCACGCGCACATCGCCGCGGCGCGACTGCGCGAGGGCGCGCAGTCGCGGGGTCTCAGCGACAACGGACTGCCCGAGGGCGTGCCCGTCAGCATCGGCCTCGCCGCCGCGCTCCAGGCCACC
>JASLHP010000095.1 GCA_030149625.1 Solirubrobacteraceae bacterium | reverse complement strand
TCGCCCTCGATGCGCTCACGCAGGTTGTCGAGGATCAGGCGGTTGGCCTCGAGCATGTCCTCGAGGCGGCCCGTGTCCTTCCACCAGCCGCGCACCACGTGCGGCTCCACGCGCATGCCCGTGTCGACGAGGTGCTGGATCGCGTCGGTGATCTCGAGCTCGCCGCGCGGCGAGGGCGCGATCGCGCGCGCCGCGTCGTGCACGGCGGCCGTGAACATGTACACGCCCACGAGCGCCAGGTCGGTCGCCGGCCGCGCCGGCTTCTCGATCAGGCGCACCACGCGGCCCACCTCGCCCGCCGTCGCCGCCGCGAGCTCCGCGACGCCGTAGTTCTCCGGATCCGGCACCGGCGTCAGCAGGATCAGCGCATCCGGGCTGTGCTCGCGGAACGCCGACACCAGCTCGGAGATGCCGCCCTGCAGCAGGTTGTCGCCCAGATACATCACGAACGGGCTGTGCTCGAGGAACCGCTCGGCCGTCAGCACCGCGTGCGCGAGGCCCAGCGGCTCGTCCTGGAGGATGTAGGTGATGCGCAGCCCGAAGCGCGAGCCGTCGCCCGCCGCCGCTTCGATCTCCGGCCCGGTCTCCGGCGCGATGATGATCCCCACCTCCTCGATCCCCGCCTCCGCCATCGCCTCGATGCCGTAGAACAGCACCGGCTTGTTCGCCACCGGCACGAGCTGCTTGGCGCTCGTGTGCGTGATCGGGCGCAGGCGCGTGCCCTTGCCTCCGGAGAGGATCAGTCCCTTGAGCGGCTCCATGGCGGCCTGGAGCCTATAGCGCTGTTCGGCAAAGAACAAAAATGTTCTTCACCGAACAAATCCGTTCGTCACCGAACGGCGGGCCCGCGTCAGTAGATCCCGGCGAGCTTGCGGTGATCCCAGCTCGCGCGGCGCAGCTCCACGAACTCGAGCGCCACGCGCTTCGCGGCCTGCTTGTCGAGCATCGCCGCGACCTCGGCGGGAAGCTCCGTCGCCGGCGGCTCGCCGCGCGCGGAGGCGTAGCGCGCGAAGATCTCGCGGCCGAGCGCGCTGACGACGCCGAGGTCGCGGTGCACGACCACGTCGCACTCGAGCATCACGCCGCGCAGCAGCTGGTACTCCTCGCCCGCCTCGACCTGCAGCGTCGCCCTCGGGTCGCGCTCGATGTTGCGCACCTTCTGCGAGACCCCATACGTCCACGCCCACAGCCGTTGCGCAAGCGCGGCCGACTGCGCGGCCGGAGCTGGCGCGTCGCGCAGCACGTACCACAGCGGCATCAGGTGCGGCCAGCCGCGCGGGCCGCTCGTCGCGCACGTCACCGTGCGCTCTTCGGCGAGGAACGCGGCCGCCTCCGCGTCGCTCATCTCGATCTGCTCCCGGCGGCTCATGTTGTATGATGCTACAACATGTTGACCGTGCCAGAAGCCGCCAAGCGCACGGGCCGCAACCCCGAGACCGTGCGCCGCTGGATCCGCGAGGGCAAGCTGCGCGCGCACAAGGTGGGGACGCAGCACGTGATCGAGGAGCACGATCTCGAGGCGATGCAACCTCGCCCCTACCCGGACATGCTGCCGCTACCCAGGGAGTGGGGCTGGGAGAAGACGGCCTGGGGCGAGCCGATGCCGAACGTGGCAGCGTGGATCAGAGAGTCTCGCGCCGGCCACTGAGCGCCGGCCACCTACGCGAGTGCTGGTTCTCGACGCGAGCCTCGTCGTGGGGTGGTGTGTGGCGCCGGGCGAGCGGCAGCTCGCCGAGCTCCTCGCGGATGCACTGTGCGCGCCACCGTTGATGTGGTCCGAGGCTCAATCGACACTGCACGAGCTCGCGTGGCGAGGCGAGCTCGACGCCGATCGAGCGATGCTGGCGCGATCGCGGCTCGCCGACGCGGACATCGAGGCGAAGACTCACGCGGGCCTCGCGGCCGAGGCCTGGCGAGTCGCCGACGAGCTCGGCTGGGCGAAAACCTACGACGCCGAGTACGTCGCGCTGGCATCGCTGCTGGGCTGCCGGCTGGTGACGGTCGACGGGCGTCTGCGCCGCCGAGCCGATCGGCTCGGCTTCGTGCTCGGGCCGACCGAGCTGTGACGCGACTCAGGCCGGCGTCGGGACAGCTCAGGCGTCGGCGCAACTCAGGCCGGCGTCAGGCCGACTCAGGCCGGCGTCAGGCCGACTAGGCCGACTAGGCCGGCGTCGGCGCCGCGCTCGCCTCGCGCAACCTCGCGACGGCCGCGCGCACGGCCTCGCGCGCGTCCTCCGGCTCCAGCACGGCGGCGTCGCCGGCTTCCTTGAGGATCTCGCGCACCAGCCAGTCGACGCCGGCGAAGCTCAACTCGACGACGACCGCGCCGTCGGCCCACTCCTCGACGACGCGCCGCGCCTCACGCGCCCAGCGCGCGCGCTCCGGCGATACCCACACGCGGGCGGTCGCGGACGCCGGCACCTCGCCGGTGCGCAGCCAGCCGTCCACCTCCGCCGCGGGGTCGACCTCCGGCCGCGGCTCGAAGCGCTCGTCCGTGACGCTCACCTGCTTGATGCGATCCAGGCGGAAGTGACGCACGCCGCCTCGCTCGGGGTCATACGACGCCACATACCAACCCTCGCGGCCGTTCGTGAGCGCGTACGGCTCGACCAGGCGCTGTGAGATCTGATCCTCGTTCTCCTTGAAGTACTCGAGCTCGATCAGCTTGCGCGCGACGATCGCCTTGGACACGAGACGCGAGATGTCAGAGTCGTCGGCCGACGTCTGCGCCACCTGCAGCCCCTGCTCCATCGGGTCCTCTCCGAGCGCGGCGACGATCTTCGCCCGCGCCGAGGTGAGCGAGCCCTCGGGGATGTGCTCGCCGATCAAATCGATCGCCGCCACCAGCGCCTTCGCCTCGACCGGCAGCAGCCGGGCGGGGCGGTCGAAGTTGTCGCTGTAGGGCTCCGGGTCGACCTCGATCTCGCCATCCTGCTCCTTGATCTCCGCGTACAGCACGTACGAGCCGCCGCCGAAGTTGACGACGTTCAGCACGTTGACGTCCTCGCGCAGCTCCTCGTCGCTGATCTGCAGGCGCTCGCAGATCTCCGCCATCACCACGCGCTCGCCCGCGCGCCCCGCCTTGATCAGGATGCTCGCCAGCGTCACCAGGCGCGCGAAACGCTCCGGGCGAATCGCCGCGTCCGGGCGGGCGGACGGAGCTTCCGCGTGGGCCGCGGACGAATCCGCCCTGCGGGCCGCGCGCACCCGGTGAGCGCCGCCGGCGCGAGCCGCCGAGCCACCAGCCGCAGACACGGAGCCGCGCCCGCCGGGCGCCGCCGGCGGCGTCTCGCCGTGGTGCTCCTCCAACCGCTCCAGCCGCTGCTCGAGCTCCTCCACGAGCTCGTCCGGGCCGAGCAGCCGCGCGTTCGCGCCCAACCCCAGCACCCACGAGATCAAGCTGCGCGGGCTCGAGTAGCTCGTCAGGAACACCGTCTCCCCGTCCGCGGACGCCGCGCCATCGTCCTCGCCCTCCGCGGAGGCCGCGCCATCGTCCTCGCCCTCCGGGAGCGACGCGGCGATCTCGCCGTAGCGGCCGAAGTGGCGTTCGATCTGCCACGCGATGCGCTCGCAGATCTTGATCCTGGCGACTCCGCGCTCCTCGCCCAACTGCCAGTCGGCGCGATTGGCATACGCGCGCGGGTCGAAGTCGGCCGGGCGGTGGAAGTCGTGCTCGGCCTTCGTCGCATAGGAGACCTTGCCGCGGACGCGCGTCAAGCGGAACACGCGCACGGCCGCGCGCTCGTGCGCGTAGCCGAGCAGATAGAACTGCCCGCCCTGGAACAGCAGGTGGTAGGGGTCGACACGCCGCGCGCTGACCTCGTCGCGCTCCATCGTGTAGTAGTCGAAGACGATCGTCTTGTTGCGGAAGATCGCCGTCTCGACCTTGGCCAGGCGCGCCGAGAGCTCGTGGCCGCCGGCCGACGCCGTGATGCCGAGCGCGACCGAGCGCTGCTCCGGCGCGCGCAGCGGGCTGGGACGGCCCCACGTGATCTGCTGCAGCGCCAAGCGCAGCGGCTCGGCGTACGCGAATTCGCCGTCCAACAGGCTGAGCGCGGTCTGCAGCGCCGCGAGCTCTTTGTCGGTGAACTCGATCGCCGGCAGGTGAAAGTTCTCCGGGCGCAGCGAGTAGTTCTCCTGCTCCGCCGCGCCGTCCGCCGGCCGGTCGACCGTCAGCTGGATGCGCAGCGATTCGAGCTCCGAGCGGTCCGCGTAGAAGCGCCGCGCAAAGGCGTCCTCGTTCATGCCGCTGTAACCCTCCACGTCACGCCGGATCTCCAAGGCCGTGACCGGCCGGCGCTCGGCCATCAGGTAGGAGATCAGCGACAACTGGCGGATCAGCTTCTCGGTGTCCTTTGCCATCCGCCTATGAAAGATAGAAGCCGGCGGCGAGACGGATACCGCGGACGAGAACCGCCGCCCCGCTATTTGCGGGGCGCTGATTCGCGCCCACGGTATCCGTCTCGCCGTCGGCTTCTATCTTTCATAGGCGGATGGCAAAGGACACCGAGAAGCTGATCCGCCAGCTGTCGCTGATCTCCTACCTGATGGCTGAGCGCCGTCCGGTGACGGCCCTGGAGATCCGTCGCGACGTGGAGGGTTACAGCGGCATGAACGAGGACGCATTCGCGCGGCGCTTCTACGCGGACCGCTCCGAGCTGGAATCGC
>JASLHP010000083.1 GCA_030149625.1 Solirubrobacteraceae bacterium | reverse complement strand
CTGGTCGCCGCAGGCTTCGAGCTCCGCGCCGAAGGAGTCGAACAGGTCGGGGCGTTCGAAGGCGTGACAGGAGAGCGGCGCGGACAGTCCGATGCCGCGCTGGTCGAAGACGATCAGGTCGCGTGTCGACGCGATCGCTCCGAGCAGTTCCGAGAACTCTTCGGCGAACGGCAGCGCCGGCTGTCCGGGTCCGCCGGCGAGCGCGATGATCGCGCTGCGCGCTTCGCCGACGGGCGCGCGATGGCGGCGCATCGCGAGCGTGATCGTGCCCGGCGCGGCGCCGCTCGGGTCCAGCGGCACGGTCAGATGGCCGCAGGCGAAGTTGTTGTCCTGGCCGCACGGCGTGAACGCGATCTGGGCCTGCGCGGCGCCGGCTGCAAGCGACGCGCCGAGCACGCAGATCGCGATGCTCGCGGCGAGAGCTGTCGTCGCGCGCTTGGCCGCGGATGATCGCACCAGTCGGAATCTATTGGTTGGCGCGGCGCCGCGCGCTAGTGTCTGCGGCCGATGACCCTCGCGCGCGAGACCGTCGACGCCCCGGGTGCACCCTCCGCGATCGGCCCGTACAGCCACGCGGTGAGGGCTGGCGAGCTGCTGTTCTGTTCGGGTCAGATACCGCTCGACCCGCAGACGGGGGAGATCGTCGGAGCAAGCGCCGCCGAGCAGGCGCGGCGCTGCCTCGAGAGCCTCGCCGCCGTGTGCGAAGCGGCTGGCACGACGCTCGCGCGTGCGCTGCGTCTGACGATCTACATGACCGACCTGTCGGCGTTCGCGCAGGTCAACGAGGTGTACGCCTCGTTCTTCGTGCAAAGCCCGCCGGCGCGTGTGACGGTCGGCGTCGCGGCGCTGCCGCGCGGCGCCTACGTCGAGATCGACGCGATCGTCGCGCTGTAGGCGTCCTCGTCGGTCGGCTCGACGCTTCGCAGCGCGCGGCCCAGCAGCTCGCGCAGCGTCTTGCGCTCGTCTGGCGCGAGCGCCTGGAGCACGTCGTCCTCGATCACGGCCTGAGCCTTCTCGCTGCGCGCAAGCGCGGTGCGCCCGGCGCTTGTCAGCTGGACCACGTGCCTGCGGCGATCGTGCGGGTCGCGCAGACGCGTGGCGTAGCCGAGCTGCTCGAGCTCGTTCAGCAGCAGCACAACGTTGTTGGCGTCCATGCAGAACGCGTCCGCGAGGTCCTGCTGGGGGCACTCGTCGTGGTCGCGGACATACGCGAGGGCGACAAGGTGACGCAGGTGCATGCCGAGCCGATCCTCGTCGCTGCGCCGGTAGAACTGCTTGGCCAGCCGCGAGCACAGCACCATCGATCCGGGTGTGCAGTCGGTCCCGTGTCCCATCTCGCCGAGTGTACCTGTCATTGCATCATCTGTCATCAGGGTAGCAACGATTGTAAATTTTTCAACGATCATCCATGTTTAGGTGATGATCCATGATATGGTGCTCCTGTCGCCCAATCGGAAGGAGCCTCATGAGCAGCACGACCACCCCCCGCAACCTCACCCCGACACGTCGCATCACCCGTTTGAAACAACGCGCCTCGGTACGCTCGCACGGCTCCGAGCGCGCGCATCCCGGGGAGCAGGCATACGCGGCGGAGCTCGTGCACGCCGAGCGCGCGCAAGCCGCCGCGGAGCGTCATGCGAGCGAGAGCGCCGCGGCGAGCGCCGCCGATGGGCATGAGCGCCGGCGCTGGATCGCGCTTGCGATCCTGTGCCTCGGCCAGCTGATGATGGTGCTCGACGCGACGATCGTGAACGTCGCGCTGCCGTCGATCCAGCACGACCTGCACTTCTCGCAAAGCAGCCTCACGTGGGTGATCAACGGCTACCTGGTCACGTTCGGCGGCTTCCTGCTGCTCGCCGGCAGGATGGGCGATCTGGTGGGACGCAAGAAAGTGTTCCTGACTGGGCTCGTGATGTTCACGGCGGCATCGGTGCTGTGCGGCCTCGCGCAGGACCAGACGATGCTGATCCTCGCCCGCATCCTCCAGGGCGTCGGCGGCGCGGTCGCTTCGAGCGTGATCCTCGCGATCATCGTCACCGAGTTCCAGGGCGCGGCCGAGCAGGCGAAGGCGATGGGCGTTTACGCGTTCGTGTCCGCGGGCGGCGGCTCGGTCGGGCTGCTCGCCGGCGGCGCGCTGACGCAGTCGCTCGACTGGCACTGGATCTTCTTCGTCAACGTGCCGATCGGCGTGTTCGCGTTCGTGTTCGGCTCGATGCTGATCGAGGAGAACGAGGGCATCGGCCTGTCCGGCGGCGTCGACGTGCTCGGCTCGATCCTGATCACGCTGGCGACGATGCTGGGCGCGTTCGCGATCGTCAAGTCGAGCGAATACGGCTTGCTGTCCGCGCGCACGCTCGGCGTCGGCGGCGCCTCGCTGGCGCTGCTGGCCGGCTTCCTCGCGCTCGAGTCACGGCTCGCCAACCCGATCATGCCGCTGCGCGTGCTGCGGCTGCGGATGTTGATGGGCTCGAGCCTCGTGCGCGGGCTGCTCGTGACCGGGATGTTCTCGGCGTTCTTCCTCGGCGCGCTGTACCTGGAGCGCGTGCTCGGCTACGACGCGATCGACACAGGGCTCGCGTTCCTGCCGCTGACGTTCTCGATCGCGGTGATGTCGATGGGAGTCTCGGCGAAAGCCGTGGAGCGCTTCGGCGCACTGCGTACGCTCGCCGTCGGGCTGGTCGGGATCGTCGTCGGCCTGCTGCTGCTCGCCGACGACGGCATGCACGCCGGCTACTTCCCCGGTCTGTTCCTCGCGTTCCTGACGCTTGGGCTCGGCGCGGGCACGTCGTTCCTGCCGCTGCTCACGATGGGCATGTCCGACACGCCGGCGCGCGACGCGGGTCTCGCTTCGGGCATCATCAACGTGTCGGTGCAGTTGTTCGGCGCGATCGGCCTGGCAAGCCTCGGCACGATCGCGACCGACCACACCAACTCGCTGAGCGCCTCCGGTCACTCGCTCGCGAGCGCCCTGACGGGCGGCTACCACCTCGCCTACATCGTCGGCGCGGCCGCGGTGAGCGTAGGGGTACTCGCGGCATTCCTCGTGCTGCGCCCGCCGGCTGTCACAGAGCAGGCGGTCGACGAGGTCGTCGAGCAGCGCGCCGACGCGGAGCTGCTCGCCTTCTAGGTCTGCCGCCCGCTGGCGGGCGCAGCTGCCTATCCGCGCAGCTGCGCCCGCTTGACCTTGCCGCTCGCTGTCTTCGGCAGCTCCTCGGCGAAGTCGACGATGCGCGGGTACTTGTAGGGGGCGGTCTCGCGCTTGACATGCTCCTGCAGCTCGCGCGCGAGCTCGGGCGAGGGGGAGTAGTCGCCGTCGCGCAGGACGACAACGGCGCGCACGACCGAGCCGCGCTCCTCGTCGGGGGCGGCGACGGCGGCGGCCTCGGCGACCGCGGGGTGCGCGACGAGCGCGGACTCCACCTCGAACGGGCCGATGCGGTAGCCGGCGGAGACGATCACGTCGTCGTCGCGACCCTCGAAGTACAGCCAGCCGTCGTCGTCTTCGGTGACGCGATCGCCGGTGCGCCACGGCTCGCCCTTGCGCCGATCCTCGATCTGCCAAGCGCCGTCCACTCCGCGGCGGACCTGCTCGCCTAGATAGCCGAGGAAGAACGTCGGCACGCTTGCCGGGTGGACCGTCAGCTCGCCGTCGAGGATCGCGAGGCGCATCCCCGGCAGCGCCCGGCCCATCGATCCGGGACGCGCGCCTATGCCGAGCGGTGTGCCGGTCGTCTGCCCGGTCTCTGTCTGCCCGTAGCCGTCGCGGATCTCGACGCCGGTCGCCTCGCGCCAGGCGCGCAGCACCTCTGGGTTGAGCGCCTCGCCCGCGGCCACCATCCCGCGCAGGCGCGCGAACGGGCGCAGCGTCGCGCGCTTGGCGATCACGCGGTACTCGGTCGGCGCCATGCACAGCACGTTGACGCGCTCGCGCTCGAGCAGCTCCAGGCGCTCGTGCGCGTCGAAGCGCGCGTCGTGCAGGAGCGCCGCCGCCCCCGACAGCCACGGCGCGATGAACACGTTGCGCGCAGACTTCGACCAGCCGCTCGCGGCGGTGCACCACACGAGCTCGCCGGCGCTCGCACCCAGCCAATGCTCGGCCTGCACGCGCTGGCCGTCGAGATAGCGCTGCGCATGCAACACCGCCTTGGGCTCGCCGGCGGTGCCGCTGGTGAACGTGATCAGACAGGGATCGTCCTCGCCGAGCTCGACCGCCGCAACCGGCTCGGAGGCGAACACGCTGTCGTTCGGCAGGTACACGACCGCCGCCGCGCGATCGGCGAGCGGCGCGAGCTCTCGGGCGTGCGCGCACTGGTCGGCGGGCGCCGCGAGCTCGCCGACGCCGGCGGCCTCGAGCTCCGCGCGGTTGCGCTCGTCGGCGAGGATCAGCACGGGCTGGGCGACCTGGATGCGCAGGCGCAGGTCCTTCGCGCGCAGCTGCTCGGTGCAGGGCAGCACGACCGCGCCGATGCGAAAGCACGCGAGCATGCTCAACACCCACTCGGGGCGGTTGCCGATCAACGTCATCACCACCTCGCCGCGGCCCACGCCGAGCAGGCGCAGCGTGCCGGCCAGACGCGCCGAGCGCGCGGCCAGCTCGCCGAAGCTCCACTCGCGGCGCGCGCCGTCGCGCGCGAGCTCGATCAGCGCCAGCCGCTCGGCTGGGCTTGCGTCCACGATGTCGCGCGCGAAGTTCACGCCGGTATTCTCCCTGAGAGGGTGGCGCGGTCGATCGCAGGTCGACGAGCCGGGCTCCTCCTGTTTAATCGAGGGCGGCACAGCCGGCACGAGCCGAGCAGCCGGGCCCTCCGCATTCGTCCAGCCGCCAAACGAGATTTGGAGCATGATCAGATGGCCGTAGCCGCCTCACAGCACAGCGAGATGACCGACGAGCAGAAGGCGATCACCGAGATGGTGCACCAGTTCGCCGACGAGCAGATCCTGCCGAACGCCGAGCACTACGACCACGAGGACAGCTTCCCGGAGCCGATCGTCCAGCAGATGAAGGAGCTGGGGCTGTTCGGCGTGACGATCCCCGAGGAGTACGGCGGCATGGGGCTCGACCTGACGACCTACGCGATGATCGTCGAGGAGCTCTCGCGCGGCTGGATCTCGATCTCGGGCGTCATCAATACCCACTTCATCGGCTCCTACCTGTTGATGAAGTTCGGCACCGACGAGCAGAAGGAGAAGTACCTGCCGCGCATGGCGACCGGCGAGATCCGTGCCGCGTTCTCACTGTCGGAGCCGGAGCTCGGCTCGGACGTGCAGGCGATCAAAACGAAAGCCGTGAAGACCGACGACGGCAGCTACGAGATCAACGGCCAGAAGATGTGGGTCACCAACGGTCTGCGCGCAGACCTCGTGTTCGTGCTCGTCAAGACCGACCCCGACGCCGCGAAGGCCTATCAGGGCATGACCTGCTTCATCGCCGAGAAGGAGGGTGGCGTCCACGAGAACACCGGCGCCTACGCGGGTTTGAACGTGCCGCCGCAGCTGCGCAAGATGGGCTACAAGGGCGTGGAGTCGACGGAGCTCGTGTTCGACGGCTACCGCTGCCCCGCCGAGAACATTCTCGGCGGCGAGGACGCCGGCCTCAACAAGGGCTTCCCGCAGATGATGGACGCGCTCGAGGTCGGACGCGTGAACGTGGCCGCGCGCGGCGTCGGCATAGCGCAGCGGGCGCTGGAGCTGGCGCTACGCTACTCGCAGGAGCGCAAGACCTTCGGCAAGCCGATCTCAGAGCACCAGGCGATCCAGTTCAAGCTCGCCGACATGGCCACGCAGGTCGAAGCCGCGCGCCTGTTGACGATGCGCGCCGCGCGCTTGAAGGACGCGGGCGCGCGCTCGGATCTCGAGGCGGGCATGGCCAAGCTGTTCGCCTCGGAGGCGGGGCGTTTCTGTGTGGAGGAGTCGTTCCGGATCCACGGCGGCTATGGCTACTCCAAGGAGTACGAGATCGAGCGGCTCTACCGCGACGCGCCGCTGTTGCTGATCGGCGAGGGCACCTCGGAGATCCAGCGCATGGTGATCGGCCGCAAGCTCCTGCAGCGTCATAAGATCTGACACGACAGCCACGGACCCGCCACGGTCCAGGAGGAGATAAGCCGCATGGCCGAGGACGCCAAGGGCCTGATCGAGGTTGCCACCCGCCGCTTCATCGGCGAAGTGCCCGCGCTCGAGCCGATCAAGCTGGTCGTCGGCGTCGAACTGCGCGGTCGCGGCGACGTCCAGCAGTTCCGTCTGGAGATGCCGGGTGTGAAGGTCACCAAGGGGCCGGCCGCCGATGCGCGGCTGCGCGTCGACATGCGCCGCGAGTTCTTCAACGTGATGGCCAAGGAAGGCAAGGTTCCGGACTGGATCGAGGCGTTCATGTACGGTCAGGCGAAGGCGTCCGGCCCCGAGCAGATCGTGCGCCTGATCGTCAACGTCGTCGAGCGCCAGCAGGAACGTGAACGTACTCCGAAGGCGCGCAAACACGCCTGAGCCGGCACGCGGCCACGATCGTCGTCGCGCCAAGCATCGTCGTCACGCTAAACATCGTCGTCACGCCCCAACGCGCAGGCTGGGCCACTGAGCCACGCTACAGCCGGGCACCGCCGCGCCGTATCAGTGATAGGACGTGAGCTGCTCGGCCAGGAACGCCAGCGAGGCGAGCAGGAAGATGCACATGCAGACGAGTGAGAAGTTTTCGTTCACGGGCGCACCTATCAAGATAGTCGACCGGGCGGTCTGCCGCTTGCGCTTGGACTAGAGCGCCGCGCCGTCCTCGTAGAGCTTGAGCACGCGCACCGGAATCGGATCCCGTCCGCTCACGGCGTCTAGACAGAGACGGCAGAGTACGCACTCGTCGAGGTTCCTCTCGACGAGCTCGACGTGGCCGTCGCTGGCCGCGAAGATGTCCACGGGGCAGACTTCGGCGAGCTTCGTCGCGACCGAGACGTCGCAGGCGACGCTGTCGTCGACCTCGACCGCGATGAAGATCCCGTCCTTCCTCACGATGCGCCTCGTTGCGCGATCTTGGCCTTGATCATCCCGGGGATGTCCTCGATCCGCTCGGCGACCGCGATCCCGGCCTGCGCAAGGCGCGCGATCTTCTCCGACGCCGTGTCCTCCTTGCCTTCGACGATCGTCCCCGCGTGGCCGAAGCTCATGCCCGGCATCTCATCCATGAAGCGCCCGGCCATGAACGCGACGATCGGCAGTCGTGAGTCATTCTCGGTGACCCAGCGCGCCAGCTCTGCCTCCATGCGTCCGCCGGGCTCGGTGTAGATGACGATCCCCTGCGTCTGCTCGTCCGCCTCGAACAGCGGCATCAGCTCGGCGTAGCTGGAGCCGATGATCGCGTCGCCGCCGATCGACACGGCGGTGGACTGTCCGAGCCCGGCCGCGCTGAGCGTCGAGGACATCTCGGTGGTCATGCCGCCTGAGCGCGAGATCACGCCGATCGAGCCCGGCTTGTAGGCCTGGGCGGCGTTTTTGGCGGGCCCGCCGATGCCGCCCATCTTGATCACGTCCGGGACGATGATCCCGAGGCAGTTGGGCCCGATGATGCGCGCGCCGCGCAGCGTCGCGAGCTCCACCATCTGCGCGACGTCGCGTCGCGGAATGCGCTCGGTGACGATCACGATCAGCTTCACGCCGTTCTCGACGGCCTCGAACACGGCGTCCTTGGTGAAAGCGGGGGGAACCGTCACGACCGAGCCGTAGATCGGCGCGCCGTGGTGCGCGACCGCTTGGGCGACCGTGTCGAACACCGGCACGCCGTGCACCTCACGGCCGAGTCGCCCAGGCGTGACGCCGCCGACGACCTTCGCGCCGGCGCCATAGTCCAGGCACTCGCGTGTCAGGTTGACGGCCTCGCGGCCGGTGATGCCCTGCACGATGAACGTCGTGTCGGCATCGATCAGGATGCTCATGCCGCGGCTCCTTGGATCTTCTCGACGGCACGCCGCGCGGCCTCGTTGAGCGACACGGAGCGGTCGGCGTAATCGACGCCGTACTTCTCGAGGATCTTGAAGCCCTCCTCCTCCCACGCGCCGGGGATGCGGAAGATCGCGATCTTCTCGGCCGGGTCGTGGCCGAGCTCCAGGCACGCTTTGATCACGCCACGCGCGACGATGTCCACGCGAGTGTTGGAGACGATCGACATCATCACCGCGATCTTGTCCACGCCCGGCTTCTGCAGCACGAGCTTGGCCAGGCCGCAGGCCTTGGAGACCGAGGGGTTGCCGCCGATCTCGCAGTAGTTGGCGGGTTTGCCGCCATGGGCGCGCACGGCGTCGAACAGCGTCAGCGAGCCGCCGCCGGCGCCGATCACGAGGCCGAGGTCGCCGTCGAACTCGGTGACGTTGCCGGCGACGCCGCGATGATCCTGGGAGTCGACCTGCTCGCCCGCGAGCTCGAAGGGGGTCGCCTCGCGCGCTTGACGCGTCTCCTCCTCGCCGACGCCGAGGTCGGCGAGCAGCTGCCTGTGGCGTCCGCGCGCCTCGTTCTCGATGTCCATGTGTGCGTCCAGCGCTACGAACGAGCCGTCCGCGAGGCGTCCCAGCGGGTTGATCTCGGCGAGCACCATGTCGTTCTCGACGAACAGCTTCGCCAGCCGCGTGACGATCGGGACGAGCTTGTTCAGCGCCGAGCCGGTGACGCCGGTGGAGGCGATCACCTCCTTGGCCTGAAACTCGCCGAACGGCAGGATGTTGGAGAAATGCCTGCGTCCCACCTTGTCGGGCTGCTCCTCGGCGACCTGCTCGATGTCGATGCCGCCGACGGGCGAGAAGATCATCACGGGCTGCTTGCGGATGCCGTCCCAGACGACGCCCGCGTAGTACTCCTGCTCGACCTCCGCCTTGGGGTCGACGAGCACGCCGCGCGGCATGTGGCCGTTTATCTCCAGCCGCAGGATCTCGCGGGCATGCGTCTCGGCCTCCTCCGGCGTGTCGGCGAACTTGACGCCGCCGGCCTTCATGCGCCCGCCCGTCAGCACCTGGGACTTGATCACCGTCGGGCCGCCGATCCGCTGTGCGATCTCGCGCGCCTCGGCGGCGTCGGTCGTAAAGCCGTAGTCGGTGACGGGGATGCCGGCGCGCTTGACGACCTCGCGCGCCTCGAACTCGAAGAACCTCATGCGGCGCGGAAGCCTATATGCAGACGCCCCGCGTGTGGGCGCCGATCCGCGCTCGCCGCCTCGTCGCCGACTCGCTCAGCCGTAGCCGTTGCGCTTCAGAAAGCGGCCGAGCGCCTTGACGAACGCCGTGCCGGATGGCCCGTAGTGTTCGTGGCTGCGCAGTTGGCCGGCGCGCAGTTCACGGGCCAGCGTGCGCCGCACGAGCGCGCGGTTGCCGAGCTCGTACTCGTCGGCGGCCCACGCGGCGATCGCGCCGAGACCTTCGCTGTGGCGGCGGCTCTCCAGAAAGCCCTCGAACAGACTCGCGGCCTGCGCCGCGATCCGCTTGGGGAAGGACCTCGTCACGTCCACGAAGCGACCTTGCCGGAAGTCCAGGACCTCCAAGGGGAGCGCTGACCCGGCGTAGGGGGCGAACGCGTAGGCGAAGCGGTCATCGCCCGATTCGAACACCGGGCGCGCCTCGCCTTCGATCGTCTTCAACAGCGCCCCCGGGTCGCCGAAGTCGTGTTCGGCGAGGAGGTAGGCCATCGTGCCCGCGTCGTAGGTGTAGACCTGCACGACCGCGCAGCAGTGAGCGCCGCCGGTGCTCAGCTCGAGCACCACGTTCGACTGCCCATTGCCTTCCAGCTGCGTCACGGCCACGGGACTGTCCTTCGAATGCGCGATCTCGAGCGTCTCCGGCTCACATCCAGACGGGCATAGACGGGAGCTGACGGGCTGTGCGTAGACAGCTGTCGCGGGGCTCGTGATCGTGAGCTTCAGGTCGAAGTAGGGCAGCGGTCCGCCGAGTCCTTCGCGATAGCTCAGCACGGCGCGCAGGCTGCCTTCTTCGGCGCTCGCTTCGGCGCTGACCGAGGACGGGGCGGCGGCGGCCGAGGAGGGGACGGCGGCCGAGGAGGGGACGGCGGTCGAGGAGGGGACGGCGGTCGAGGAGGGGACGGCGGCCGAGGAGGGGACGGCGACTGACGAGGGGACGGCGGCGACCGCCGCAACCGGGGCGCAGCCGAGCCCGACCGCCAGCGCGGCCGCGAGGGCCGTCCGGGCGACGATCGCCGCTCTTGGCCTAGCTCGACGCATCGCGATCGCGCTAGAGCCCGTAGGCCTCCGCCAGCTCGGGGTCCTTCTTGGCGAGCATTTCGGCGAGGTTCACCATCACCTTGCACTGCTTCCAGGTGGCGTCGTCCTGCATCTTGCCGTCGATCATGTGCACGCCGCGCCCGTCGGGGATCGCGGCGATCACCTTTTTCGCGAACGCGACCTCGTCCGGGTCCGGCGAATAGACCTTCTTGGCGATCGCGATCTGCACGGGGTGCAGCGACCAGGCGCCGACGCAGCCGAGCAGGAACGAGGCGCGGAACTGCGTCTCGCAGCCCTCGACGTCCTTGATGTCGCCGTAGGGCCCATAGAAGGGCAGCGCGCCGACGGACGTGCACGCGTCGACCATGCGCGCGATCGAGTAATGCCACGGGTCCTGCTGGTAGCTGGGGCGCGGCGCGTCCGGGTTCTCCGGGTCGGGGTCGGCGATCGTGCGGTAGCCGGGGTGCCCGCCGCCGACGCGCGTGGTCTTCATGCGCCGCGAGGCGGCGAGGTCGGCGGGGCCGAAGCTCATGCCCTGGATGCGGGGCGAGGCGCACGCGATCTCCTCGAGGTTGGCCACGCCCTGCGCGGTCTCGAGGATCGCGTGGATCAACAGCGGGCGCTCCAACCCGGCCTTGGCCTCTAGCTGCGCGAGCAGGCGGTCCACGTAGTGGATGTCCCACGGCCCCTCGACCTTGGGGACCATGATCACGTCGAGCTTGTGGCCGATCTCCATCACCAGTTCGGTGAGGTCGTCGAGCACCCACGGCGAGGCGAGCTCGTTGACGCGCGTCCACAGCGCGGTGTCGCCCAGATCGATTTCCTTGCCGACCTTGATCAGGCCGGCGCGCGCGTCGAGCTTGCGGTCCACCGGCACGGCGTCCTCGAGGTTGCCGAGCAGGATGTCGACCGTGGGCGCGATGTCGGGCACCTTGGCGACCATCTTCTCGTTCGAGAAGTCCAGGAAGTGGATCATCCGAGACGGCTTGAAGGGGATCTCGCGCACCGGCTCGGGCGCGTCGATGGCGAGGGGCTTGAAGAAGTCGCGTGGGTTGCGCAAGGGCTCTCCTGGGTCGGTTCGAGTTACGGCGCTACGATCGTTATCGGGAAGTATCGATGATGCGCCGCTCCCTGACCACGTTGATATTGGTGGTGACGCTTGGGCTGATGATGCTCGGTGCGGCGTTGGCGATCGCTCTAACGGCCCGTACGCCCGCCGGCGCGAGCCACGTCGATGCAGGCACGGGCACCCGCAGCTGGCACGTGACGATGTCCGCCGCGCCAGACGACTTCGCGCTCGCGGAGCTGAGCTTCGATCGGGCGGCCCGCGCGCAGCGGCTGACGAGCGCCACGCTGCAGGCGACGGTGGATGGGCCCTTCGGCGACGACTATCTGCTGGCCGCCGCGCCGCGGCTGGCGAACGCGGGCCCTCCACGCCTGCTCGTGCTGCTGGTCAACCGGCCCTCGCCGCTGCTCGACCCCGTCTCGGTGCACGTGCGGATGATCGCGTCGCGATCACTCGGTCAGCCGTCGGTGCGCGCGTTCGCCAATCCACTCGCCCGCGGCACGGGCGTCCGCGTGCCGCTGCTTTGCAACTTGGCGCCGCACGGATCGAGGCTCGGCGCCTCCGAAGTGCGCCCACTGCATTCCCGCGGTCACGCGCTCGAGGGGTTCGCCGCCGCGGAAGCGCTCGCGCAGGCCTACGACTTGGTCTGCGGACTCGGAGACGCGAGCTCGTTCGCGCAGGCGGTCGAGCACGCCTCGTCTGACTCATCCGCGCCCTCGACCGAGACGCCGCCTCCGGCCGGGCCCCCGTCAACGCCTGAACCGCCGGCCGGCAAACTCCCCGGCGAAGGCTGCGTGCCCGCGCCCGGCTACGCTTGTCCCGCGGCATCAGCCGCCGCGACGAGCAAATCCAGTCCCCCCGCATAGGAGAGCCACGACTCAGATGAGCGCCACCGACACCGCCCAGACCTTCGAGACCGACCAGGCCGCGCGCGAGGCCAGCGGTGCGCATCCCTACGGTCGCTACCTGGAGGAGTTCGACGTCGGTGACGTGTACAAGCACTGGCCGGCAAAGACCGTGACCGAGTCAGACGACCACCTCTTCTGCCTGATCACGATGAATCACCATCCGCTGCATCTCAACGACGTGTACGCGGCCAAATCGCAGCAGGGACGCAACGTCGTGGTAGGGCCGCTGGTGTATTCGCTGGCCCTGGGGATGTCCGTCAGCGACGTCAGCGGCAAGGCGATCGCGAACCTCGCCACCGAAGAGCTCAAGCACCCGGCGCCGGTGTTCCACGGCGACACCCTGTTCTGTGAGTCGGAGGTGCTGGAGAAGCGCGAGTCGCAATCCAAGCCCGACCGCGGGACCGTCAAGGTGCACACGCGTGTGCTCAACCAGGACGGCGTGCTGGTGGCCGAGTTCAAGCGGCTCGTGCTCGTTCCGCGCAGGACTCCGGGCGCAGGCTCCGGCGAGTAGCGAAGCCCTCGCGGCCACTTGTCGGCCGCTTGAATCGTGCGATACGCTTTTCCCGTCGCCCAGGGATGGGCGCTTTTCTGTTTCCCGGAGCCAGCCCGGTCCGGCAGCAGCGCCGTACGGCGCGTGCCTATCTTGCCCGCCAACCTAGGAGTCGTTTGGACCCCATGAACACCACCGTTCCCGCCCCCACCAAGAACGAGCGCCTGCTGGCCTGGGTTGACGAGATGGCTGCGCTTACCGAGCCCGACCAGATCTACTGGTGCGACGGGTCCGCCGAGGAGTACGATCGTCTCTGTCAGGAGCTCGTCGACGCGGGCACGTTCGAGCGGCTCTCCGACGCCAAGCGCCCGAACTCCTATCTGGCGCTGTCAGATCCCGGCGACGTGGCGCGCGTGGAGGATCGGACGTTCATCTGCTCGCCGGCCGAGGCCGAAGCCGGCCCGACTAACAACTGGCGCGAGCCGGGCGAGATGCGGGCAATGCTCAGCGGGCTGTTCGCCGGCTCGATGCATGGCCGCACGATGTACGTGGTGCCCTTCTCGATGGGGCCGCTCGGCTCGGACAAGAGCCACGTCGGCGTGCAGCTGACGGACTCGATCTACGTGGCCGTGAACATGCGGATCATGACCCGCATGGGACAGGGTGCGCTCGACGCGCTCGGCGACGGTCAGTTCGTGCCCTGCCTGCATTCAGTGGGCATGCCGCTCGACGACGGCGTCGAGGACGTGACGTGGCCTTGCAACGCCGAGAACAAGTACATCGTGCACTTTCCCGAGACGCGCGAAATCTGGTCCTACGGCTCGGGTTACGGCGGCAACGCGCTGCTCGGCAAGAAGTGCTTCGCGCTGCGCATCGCCTCGGTGATGGCGCGGGACGAGGGCTGGATGGCCGAGCACATGCTGATCCTCAAGCTGACCTCGCCCGAGGGCGAGGAGAAGTACATCACGGGCGCGTTCCCGAGCGCGTGCGGCAAGACCAACCTGGCGATGCTGATCCCGACGCTCGAGGGTTGGACGGTCGAGACGATTGGCGATGACATCGCGTGGATGAAGTTCGGCGATGACGGCCGCCTGTACGCGATCAACCCCGAGGCCGGGTTCTTTGGCGTAGCGCCGGGCACCGGCGAGGACACCAACCCGAACGCGATCCGCACGATCGAGCGCAACTCGATCTTCACCAACTGCGCCAAGACCGACGACGGCGACATCTGGTGGGAGGGCCTCACGAAGGAGCCGCCCGCGCACTTGATCGACTGGCACGGCAACGACTGGACGCCCGAGTCCGGAACACCCGCAGCACACCCTAACGCGCGCTTTACGACGCCCGCTTCGCAAGATCCGGCGATCGCGCCCGAGTGGGAGGACCCGGCTGGGGTTCCGATCGACGCGATGCTGTTCGGCGGGCGCCGCTCCACCGTCGTGCCGCTCGTGACCGAGGCGCTCGACTGGGAGCACGGCGTGTTCCTGGGCGCGGTGATGAGCTCCGAGAAGACCGCGGCAGCCGCCGGCACGGTCGGCGAGCTGCGCTTCGACCCGTTCGCGATGCTGCCGTTCTGCGGCTACAACATGGCCGACTACTTTGCTCACTGGCTCGAGATCGGGCGCCGCTCCGGTGCGAAGCTGCCGAAGATCTTCTACGTCAACTGGTTTCGCAAGGATGAGGACGGGCGCTTCCTGTGGCCCGGCTACGGCGAGAACTCGCGCGTGCTCTCGTGGGTGTTCGCGCGCTGTGCCGGTCACGGCGCCGCCACGCAGACGCCGATCGGCTGGATGCCGCCGGTGGGTCCCGAGGGCATCGACACCCGTGGCGTCGACGTCAGCGACGAGGCGATGGCGCAGCTGCTGCGCGTCGACGTCGAGGAGTGGAGGGCACAGCTGCCGCAGTTCCGCGCGTACCTCTCGAAGTTCGAGAACCTGCCGGCTGAGCTGATCGCCCAGCTGGATGCGCTCGAGCAGCGTCTGGGCTGAGTCGATGGCCGGGGCGATCCCAGCGGTCGATCCCGAGCAAGCGCAGAACTCCGAGCTGAAGCGGCGCGTGACGGCGCTCGCGCTGACGAGGGCGGGTACGTGGTTCTCCTCGCAGGTGGGAGCCAGAATCGACCCGTGGCTGTTGCGCGCGACGCGCGGACGCGTGGATCACACGCTCGGCCAGATCCCGGTCGTGCTGGTCACCGTTCGAGGCGCGCGCAGCGGCCGCGAGCGAACGGTGCCGCTGCTGTACTTCAGCGACGGCGCGGATGTGATCCTGATCGCCTCCAGCTATGGCCGGGCCAAGTTTCCGGCGTGGTACTACAACCTCAAGGCCAACCCTGACGTGACGCTCGAGGCCAGGGGCCGCGCTGGCGCATATGTCGCGCACGAGGCCGAAGGCGAGGATCGCGATCGCCTGTTCGAGCTGGCCAAGCTCGTCTACAGCGGCTACAACCAGTACGAACAGCGCACCGCCGGCATCAGGCGCATCCCGGTGATGCGCCTCTCACCAGCCTGAAGGCCGGCGGCCGCCGTGCCCCTTCGAGGCCGCTGGTCGAGTCAGGCAGGACGCAGCGAGCGGAAGTGTGCTCGCACATGAGCGAGCGAGCACGCCGCCTGACGAAGCGCCAGCGGCATCCTAGTCGTGGCCGTGGTTCTCGCCGCCTGCCGCCGGTGGTCGCGACTCCTCGGCCAGCGAGGTGATCGTCAGCGCGCCACGCGCGGATGACTCGAGCACCTCGGTGGCCTCTTCGAGCGAGCGCGCGTACAGCTCGACGAGCAGGTGCACGATGATGCGCGCGTCGTCTTCGTGCTTGTGAAAGCGCACGTGCGTGAAGAACTCGCGCACGCCGTGCTCGCCGAAGGCCGCGTAGGAGAGCGCATCCCCGGCCTCCGGTCCCGAGCAGCTCTCGACGTCTTCTGAGTCGACGGTCACCGTGCAGGAGGCAACCCACGGAGTTCCGGCGATCATCCGTTCCCAACGGTCCTCGATCGGCTCGACGCGTCCGTTGTTGAAGCCGAGGTGTGGCTGGTCGTGCATGCAGTCCAGACACTGCACGACGGCCTCCTGCAGCTCATCGACGACTTCCGCGCGCTCGCCAGTGTCGGGGTCGATCTTGTGAATTCCCTCGTAGTGAACCTGGACCTCGAGGTCCTGCGACCAACAGCGATAGCAGCGAAGCCAGCTGCGGGCGCTCGTCTCTGCCATCGAGCCCTCCATGCAGGTCATTGTAGGCACCGAGACGATGTGAGCCCTCGACGGGTGCCTGCGTCGACGACGGCCACCGTCAGTCGCCGGCGCTACCCGAACGTGAAGTCATAGCCCGTCACACCGTCGGCGAAGCGCAGCGACAGGCGGTGCTGTTCGTCGCGTGGCAGCGAGACGAGCCAATACAGGCGCTGGCGGCGTACGGTCGCGACGCCGTCGTGGACGTCGCCGCCGGCGTCCGCCGCCGGGATCGTGTGGCCGTCGAGCAGCACCCGCACCGGCAGCGGATGTTCGCCGGGCGAGCTCAGCACGAGATACACGTTCTTGGCCTTGAACTCGAGGTCCACGCCCGCCCCCGAAATCGCTTCGGCCGGCTGTCCCGCGATCCTCCAAGTGCCGCTGTAGGCGAAGTCGTTGAGTGTGAGCGAACCGCTGGGAGAGTGCCCGTAGTCGTGCGTGCCCGTCTTCGGGCCATCGATCCAGCCCTGCGCGCGCAGCGTGCCCATGTAGGTCTCCGGCGTGGCGATTTCAGACGGGGCGATCACGCCGGTGGGATGGCTCTTGCCGCCGACCTGGTGGCCGGCTTCGGCGAGCAGCGCCCGGATCGCCGTTTCGGTCTTGTCGTAGTCGCCCTCGCCGAATGTCGCGTAGCGGACCTGGCCCTTCGCGTCGATCAGGTAGTCGGCGGGCCAGTATTGGTTGCCGTACGCGTTCCACGTACCCATGTCGTTGTCCTGGACGACGGGGTAGCGCAGCCCGAACTGCCCGATCGCGTCCTCGACGTTGCTCGCGTCCTTCTCGAACGCGAACTCGGGCGCCTCCACGCCGACGATCGTCAGGCCCTCGTTGGCGTAGGCGGCATTCCACGCCTTCAGGTAGGGCAGCGTGCGGATGCAGTTGATGCACGTGTACGTCCAGAAGTCGATCAGCACGACGCGGCCGCGCAGCGAGTCGAGCGTCAGCGGCCGGTCGCCGGGCGTGTTGAACCAGTCCTGGGTTTCGGTGAATTCCGGCGCGGTCCCCAGGTCGGGCAGCTTGCGCGCGACCGCGAGCAGCGTCGCCTGGCTGGCGTCGCGCGCGGCGACGCGAACCTTCGAGGTGCTCGAGCCTTCGCAGTCGGAGGAACCGTTCTTGGCGACGAACTTCGCCTTGTGGCCGGTCACTTCGGGCAGGCGTTTGGTCACGGCCGCGGAGCACTCCAGCGACGCGGCGAGGTTGACGTTGGGGATCTTGGTGGCGACGAACTGGCTGTAGCTGTTTGCGAGATTCGTGAGCAGCGCGACGGCGGTGAGAATCATGACCGTGCCGAGCGCCCGTCCCAGCAGCGGACCGCGACCGGTTCTGCGGATGCGATCGAACAGGCGCCTGCCGCCGAGCGCCAGCGCGAACAGCACCACCGCCGAGCCAAGCGCGTAAGCGCTTCCCAGCGCGAGCGCCTTGTCGGTGGCGGCGCTGACAGAGACGACCGCCGCGAAGATCGGACCCGCGCAGGGCGTGTACACGAGGCCGAGCGCGCCACCCACGAGCAGCCCCGAGCCGAAGCCCTCGCCGCGCGTGCGCGGGCCAAAACGCGAAAGCCTCGACAAAGGCGCCTCCAGACGCGCGGACAGGTCCGGCAGCATCTGCGCGAGGCCGAACAGCAGCAGGACCGCGATCGCCAGATAACGCAACGGTTCGCTGCCGAGGCCGACGCCTTCGACGACCTTCGTCAAGAACACGATCGAGACGGTGAACGTGACGGCCAGCCCGAGCACGACGCCGAGCGGTCGGCGTCGCCCGCCCACGCCACCGGCCGACAGCAGTGCCGGCAGCACCGGCAGCACGCACGGCGACAGGGCCGTGCCTGCGCCGGCGAGCACCGCAAAGATCACGAGAACGAGCATCTCCTGCTCTTACAGTCTGCCGAGCCTTGATTCCGTTACGCGCCGGTTCGCGACGTCGCCGGCGCCGGCGACGTGTGCTCGCGCTAGGAGCCGAGCCCGGCGCGCAGCGTCGCCTCGAAGTCGGTGCCCGGAATCGGCCCGATGCAGGGCGAGCTCGTGCCCGCCGCGCGGTAGCGCTCGATGCCCGCCGCAAGCCTCCGCGCGTCGCCGACCGCGGTCAGCTCGTCGAGGAAGTCGTCTGAGATCGCGCTCTGCATCGCCTCGAGGTCGCCCGCGGCGCCGTCATAGCCCGCGATGTCCGCCCCGAAGCCGGTCCGCTCGATCATCGCGCGGTAGAACGGCAGCCCGAAGTAGGGGATCAGGTCTTTGCGCATCGCACGGTAGGCCTCCTCGCGGTCCTCCCCGTCCGCGGACGACGCGGTGAGCGCGGCCGGCACCGCGGCGACGACGTCGAAGCCCTCGAGCGTGCGCCCGGCGCGTTCGCGCCCGGCGCGCACCTCCGGGATCACCACCTCGCGGATGTAGCTCGGGTTGCACAGCCACAAGATCACGCCGTCGGCGATCTCGCCGGCCAGACGCAGCATCGCCGGCGACAGCGCGGCGATGTAGATCGGCAGCGACGGGCAGCGCTCGACGCCGAACAGGCGAAAGCCCGTCTGCCACTTCTCGCCAGCCGGCGGGTCCTCGCCGCACAGGATCGCGCGCACGATCGATGCGTACTCGCGCATCTCGGCGACGGGGCGGTCGATCGTCTGCCCGTGCCAGCCCTCCACGACCGGCCGATGCGAGACGCCGAGCCCGAGCGTCAAGCGTCCGCCTGACAGATCGTCGATCGTCGCCGCGGTCTGCGCCATCGTCGCGGGCGTGCGCGTGTAGATCGGCACGACGCCCGAGCCGACGCGGATGCGGCTGGTCGCGAGCGCGTAGGCCGTCAGCACCGTCAGCGACTCGCGCCCGGCGATGTGCGTCACGTACACCGACTCGTACCCGAGCGACTCGGCGAGCTCGACGCGCGCGATCGCCGATGCGAGCGAGCGCCCGGTCGAAATGAAGCACCCGGTCCCCACGGCGTGAGCATATGCGACTCAGCGCTTGAGGATCACGTATACCGTCGTCGCCGCGAACGCCATCTGCCCGAACGCGAGCGCCGTGCCGAGGTTGACGGCGCCAAGCGCGCCGGCGAGCGCGCTCGCGAGCACGAACGCGCAGAACATGACCAGCAGGTCGCGTCTCATCCGGCCTCTCGCCTGCGCGCCGGCGCGCTTTGCGCGGATGTGGTCGCGGGCGTGGCCGGGCTTTGCGCGGATGCGGTCGTGGGCGTGGCCGGGCTTTGCGGGGATGTGGTTGCGGGCGTGGCCGGGCTTTGCGGAGATGCGGTCGCGGGCGTGGCCGGGCTCCGCGCGGATGCGGGCATGCTCCGTTCGAGCGCCGCCACGAGCGCCGGCACGCCCATGCCCGGGTCCTCGCGGGCAAGCAAGCTCTGCGCGGCGCGCCGGCCGCCGAGATCCCGCAAGCCCCGTTCGCCGTGCTCGACCGCGAACTCTGTCAGCGCCGCGGCCCGGCGCGCGGCCACGCGTCGCTCGCCCACGTCCAGCGTGGCGCGGTGCTCCTCGAGCGCCGCCACGAGCTCGTCGATGCCGCTCGTGGGCGCCAGCGAGGAGACCGCGAGCACGCGCGCGCGGCTCGCACCGTCCCCGGAGGCGGAGCCGAGCGAGCGCAACGCCGCGCTGAGGTCGCGCCTTGCGCGCATCGCGATCTGCCCGAGATCCGCCTTCGTCACGACCAGCACGTCGGGAATCTCCATGATCCCGGACTTCAGGAACTGCAGCACGTCGCCGCTTCCCGGCTGCACGACGACGACGACCGTGTCGGCGACGTCAGCCACGTCGGTCTCGGCCTGCCCGACGCCGACGGTCTCGATCACGACGACGTCGAACGCGGCCGCCAGCGCGTGCGCGGCACCGCGCGTCGCCCGCGCGAGCCCGCCCAGCCGCTCGCCGGCCGCGGTCGAGCGGATCAGCACGCCGCGATCGGCGGGGTCGAACTCGATGCGCGCGCGATCGCCCAGCAGCGAGCCGCCGGAGCGGCGCGAGCTCGGGTCGACCGCGAGCATCGCCACGGTGCGAGCTTGCGCGCGCCACGCGTGCAGCAGCGCCGAGAGCAGCGTCGACTTGCCCGCGCCCGGCGGTCCCGTCACCCCGATCACGTGGCCCGCGGCCTCGCCCCCGGTGGCCGCGGGGGATACCTCGCGCAGCAACGCGGCCGCCTGCTCGCGGTCCGTCGCGGCGGTGCTCTCGAGCAGGTTCAGCGCCGCGGGCGCCGCGCTCAGGTCGCGCGCCCTCAGGCGCTCACCCAGTGCGGCCCCGTCGTCGCTCACGTGCCTGCGCTCACGCTGCGCACTAGGCGGAGGCGCCGCCCGTCGCGACCGCCGGCCGCTCGGCGCGCTCTCTCACGATCGCCACGATGTCGCGCATGATGCGGTTGATGTCGAAGTCCTTCGGCGTATAGACGGCAGCTACGCCGGCCTCGCGCAGCGCGGCGACGTCCTGCTCGGGGATGATCCCGCCGACGATCACCGGCGCGTCCACGCCTGCGTCGCGCAGCGCTTCGATCACCGCCGGGATCAGCTCGCGGTGCGAGCCAGACAGGATCGACAGGCCGATCACGTGAACGCCCTCCTGCAGCGCCGAGGCGGCGATCTGCGCGGGGGTAAGGCGAATGCCTTCGTAGACGACGTCCATGCCCGCGTCGCGCGCGCGCACGGCGATCTGCTCGGCGCCGTTGGAGTGCCCGTCGAGGCCCGGCTTGCCGACGAGGATCTTGGGCCGGCGCCCGAGCCGCTCCTGCAGGCGCGCGACCTCGGCGCGCAGCTCGTCGAGCTGCGCGTCACCCGGCAGCGCCGCCGCCTCGCCGACACCCGTGGGCGCGCGGTAGCTGCCGAACACCTCTCGCAACGTCCGCGACCACTCGCCCGTCGTCACCCCGGCCCTCGCCGCCGCGATCGTCGGCACCATCAGGTTGACCTCGGCGTTGGCGTCACCGGCGGCGGCGGCGAGCGCTGCGATCGCCTCCTTCACAGCAGCCTCGTCGCGCTCGGCTCGCCAGCGGCGCACGTCCTCGACCTGCTGCGCTTCGACGGCGGGGTCGACGACGAGGATGCCGCCCTCGGCGTCGGCGGTCAGCGGCGAGCTCTCGGTCTCGGTGAAGCGATTCTGTCCGACCACGACCTGCTCGCCGTCCTCGATCCGGCGGATCCGCTCGCGGTGGCTGTCGACGAGCGCGGCCTTCATGTACGGAACCGCCTCGACCGCGCCGCCGAGCTCGGCCACGACCGACATCTCGGCGCGCGCTCCCTCCAAGAGCTCCGCCACGAGCGCATCCATCACCTTCGAGCCCTCGAAGATGTCGGGGTACTCGAGGATGTCGGTCTCGTACGCGAGCACCTGCTGGATGCGCAGCGACCACTGCTGGTCCCACGGGCGCGGCAGCCCCAGCGCCTCGTTCCACGCCGGCAGCTGGATCGCCCGTGCGCGCGCGTCGCGGCCGAGCGTCACCGCGAGCGCCTCCAGCACGATTCGCTGCACGTTGTTCTCCGGCTGGGCCTCGGTGAGGCCGAGCGAGTTGACCTGCACGCCGTAGCGGAAGCGCAGGTGGCGCGGATCCTCGACGCCGTATCGCTCGCGCCCGAGCTCCTCCCACAGGATCGACATCGCGCGCAGCTTCGCGTGCTCCTCGACGAAGCGCACGCCGGCGTTGACGAAGAACGAGATGCGCCCGAAGACCTGCGCCAGGCGCTCCGCCGGCACCCGTTCGCGAGCCGCATCCAGCACCGCGATCGCGTTGCTCATCGCGTAGGCGATCTCCTGC
>JASLHP010000074.1 GCA_030149625.1 Solirubrobacteraceae bacterium | reverse complement strand
CGTGACCGTGCCCGACGTCGTGATCTTGCCGATCTTGGCTTCGAGCGAGTACGTAAACCAAAGATTGCCGTCAGAGCCTGTGGCGATGTCCTTCGGCTCGCTGCTGGGAGTCGCGTATTCGGTGACGGTGCCGCTTGTCGTGATCTTGCCGACCTTGAAGTCTGTCCAGTCGCCGAACCACAGGTTTCCATCGGGACCGACGGTGATCCCGTACGGTTTGCTTTTTTCTGGGAGCGCGTATTCGGTGATCGCGCCGGATGTCGTTATCTTGCCGATCGTCGCCCGGCGCAACTCTGTGAACCACAACGCGCTTTCGCCGTTGGGCCCAGCAGTGATTCCTTCGGGTTCGCTCCCAGCGGGCAGGGCGTATTCAGTGACGCTGCCGCCTGTGGTCATTCTGCCGATCTTGCTGCTGCCAGCGTCTGTAAACCAGAGATTGCCATCCGGCCCAGCCGCGATCGCGGACGGGTCGCTTTTTTCTGGCAAGCTCGCGTATTCCGTCACCTTGCCGAGCGCTTCAACCTCGCCGGTCGGCTTGGAGCGAACCGAGCTTGCGCCTTCGCTGTTGCTCGCCGAGACCTGCACGACCAGCGTGTGTTCGACATCCGCGGCAACCGGTGTATACGACGAGCCAGTGGCTCCCGATATGAGAGAGCATTCAGCGCCGCTCGCATTGCAGCGTTCCCACTGATAGCCGTAGGCGGAGGGGCTGTTGCTCCAGGTCCCGCTCGTGGTTGACTCCGCCACCGCCTGGGCTGGCGTTTCTATCGATATGACGGGCAGCCCTGTGTTCTCGGGTGGGCTGCTGGAGGCGCCTGGGTTGAACGTCGTCACGTAACCCGTCGTGTCCACCGTCGCGCAGAGCGAATTCGAGGCACAAGCGACGCTTGTCAGTTTGTCGGCCAGCGAATATTGCTTCGCCCAGCTCGTGCCGCTGTTCGTGGATGCGAACACGTTGCCCGCGGCATCGACGATCACACAGGTCGCGCCCGGGCTGCATGCCACCGCCGTCAGTTCGTTCGCGCCGTCGATGTCTTCCTTGGAAGCGGTGGCGGCGCCGCTGCTCGATATCGTCAGATGCAGCACGTTGCCTTCACCGTCGACAGCGAGACACGACGCGGTCGAGATACAGGCAATCCCATGCAGAGCGCCGCCGTCCACTTTGGTAGTCGTCCACGACGGTGACTCCAGTTGGCTTGTCGTGTTCGCCACGTGCACGGTGCCCGCACCGTCCGCGATCGCGCAGAACGAGCTCGACAGGCACGAGACCGCGTTCATGCTGGCTTCTCCCTGCGACTCCAGTGTCCATGAGCCCGACGCCGGGCTGGTGGCGTAGCGGAAGTATCCGAAGTCGTCCTGCCCGTCTACGCAGAACGACGATGACGCACACGCGATCGCGTCCACGCCGTAGCTGGGACTGTATGCCTGAGTCCACGTCCCTCCCAGCGAGGTCGCGTAGTAGAGGTTGCCGCCATGCCCCGAGCGTTCCCCGTCGGCGAGCAGGCAGAGCGCGCTCGTTGGGCACGTGACGGCCTCGCTGGGGCTTGTTCCGGGCCCACTCCAGGCATTCCAGGTGGCCGCTGCGGTAGCGCTCGCGTTGGTCGTGTAGTAGGCGTTTCCGGCGCTGTCCGCCAATACGCAGTCGGTGCTTGCGGGAATGCACGAGACCGCGTTTGCGCTGTGACCGCTGTCGACCAGCTGTTTGTGGCTGGGAACCACATACGTTTCGTCCTGGCCATACGTGACGCCGGAGCCATTCGTCGCGACCAGCCGGAAGTGGTAGGTGGTCGCCGGTTCGAGGCCGGCAACCACCTCACCGACTTCCTGATCGCTCGTCCCGGCGCCCAGCGTCGCGCTCGGCACGGGCACGACCGAGCCATACGAGGTCGTAGGGCCGTATTCGAACTCGTACGTCGTCACCTGGCCTTCGGGGTCGACGACGCCACGCAGCCGCGCTTCCGTGCCTGTGACGATCGTCGCCGCGGTCGTCCTGACGTAGGGAGCGTGCAGCCTGTCGCTCTCCGCGAGCACGCTCGTGGTCCCCGTGCTGCTCTGGTAGCCGGCGACAGCAGCGCAGCTTTCGCTGCCTGTGCAGGACACGCCTTCCAAGTTGCTACTTTTGGCTTCGGCCGGCGTGGCCGTGGTCTGAAGCGGCCATTCTTTGCCGTTCCAGCGCTCCGCCAGCGGCACTTCGACGCTCGAGCTGTTCACGTAGCGCCCGACCGCCGTACACGCTTCGCCCGAGGTGCATGCCACCGCCGACAAACCGCTGCTTTTCGCGCCGGCCGGGACTTTCGGTTCTCGAAGCGACCATACTTCCCCGTTCCAGCGCTCGCCCAGCGGCACTTCCACGCTCGAACCGTTCACATAATCACCCACCGCCATGCAGACGGCACCCGCGCACGACACGCCCGTGAGGCCGCTGCTTTTCGCACCGGCCGGGACTTTCGGTTCTCGAAGCGACCATACTTCCCCGTTCCAGCGCTCGCCCAGCGGCACTTCCACGCTCGAGCTGTTCACATAGCGCCCCACCGCCGTACACGCTTCGCCCGACGTACACGACACCCCCGACAAACCACTGCTTTTCGCGCCCGCCGGCACCTTCGCTTCCTGAACCGACCATTCTTTGCCATTCCAACGCTCCGCCAACGGCACTTCCACACTCGAACTGTTCACATAACGCCCCACCGCCGTACACGCTTCGCCCGACGTACACGACACCCCCGACAAACTACTGCTTTTCGCGCCCGCCGGCACCTTCGCTTCCCGAGGCGTCCACATCTGCCCATATACGTTGGCGAAGGCATCGAGGGCTTCGCCGTCCTTCGTGAGTTCTTTGCTCGGATAGGCCTGCATGGCCCATCCTCCCGCGTTGCGCGAGTAGACCACGAGCGCCCTCAGCCAACCGGCTTCATGGTATGGGCGCGCGTTGTTGAGCATCTCTTTCATGTCTTTTTCGGCCGCCGCGTTGGTAAGCCCTTCGCTGCCGCATTCTTCTTCGCTTTTGTTGACTTCCTTGTCGCAGTAGCCGACCTCCGAGACGATGATGTTGTTCTGCCCCGAGGTCATTGCGGCCTGCACCAGCGGCAGACTTTGGATGCCGCGGCTGTCGTAGTATTCGACGCCTTCGGGCGGGCCGTAGGGATGGAAGTACCAGCCCTGAATTTCGCTCGCCAGGGTCGGCTCGGCCGCATACATAGCCGGCACCCACCCGTTTGATTTGCATTCCGTTTCGGTAGGACAGTCGATGCCGATCGCGGCCACGTAGACATCGGCGAGCGGAATGCCCGCTGCCCTCACTTCGGGCAGCAGCTGAGCGATCACCGCGGCGTACGCGGCGCCGTTGTTCTGAGGAGTCGTGTAGCCCCACGGCTCGTTCATCGGTTCGAACATGACCTGCATGCCCGGGTATTTTTCGTTGACCAGCTTGTAGATCGCCGCGGCAGACTTGACGAAGCCTTCGACGTATTCGCGGATCGTGGTCTTGCCTTCTTCTTTTTCTTTCGAGGTTCGCGTGGCCTGCGGAAAGAACGGTGTCGGTTTGTATTCGCCGGCGTACCCTTTGAAATCGATCAGGCTCACGGGCACCATCCCGTATTCGTAATCTTCCTTGAGCCGTTTTTCGAATTCTTCTACTTCATTTCCGTGTTCCAGTTCACTCGGCAGCTGCCCGGCTACCAACTCAAAGCTACGGTCATAATCGATGCCGTGTTCGGAGAACATGGGCACCGGACCTAGATATTTCGAGGTATTGCCGTTGAGCCCCAGCCACGGGCTGGCTGGGGCCGGGTCATAGGCGAACTGATCCTTCGCGACCGAGCTTGACGTGCCGTGTTCGTCGGTCACGACCACGTTCACGAGTTCACTACCGCTGCCAGCAGGGCTCGTAGCCGTGATCGATTCGGAGGAATTGACGGTCACGGCGCTGGCCGCGGCGCTGCCGAACTTTACGCTCGCGCCAGTCACGAACCCGGTTCCCGTAATGACCACGGACGTGCCACCCGCGTCTGGCCCATTGTTTGGGGCGATGCCGCTGACCGTCGGTGGCGCCGCGGCGGCGACTTCGCACGCCCCCAGCGCCAGCGCCAGCACCAGAAAGCTCCCGAGGACCAGGCTGCGGCGCGGGCCGGCGGCGCAGCCGACACGGCTCGAATTGGCGGAGGCCGACCGTGAGCTTTTCGCGCCTTGCCACGCGCAATAACCGACGCCGGCGCGAATTCGATCGATCATGACGCTCCAAAACCCCCTGAGGCCGCGTGCGAATGATCGGCAACGCTACGCAGGTCCATGTGACGAGTCAAGGTGTGCTTGCAGCAGACACGTACTATTCCAGTAATCACGCGTGGAGCGCGCGAGCCGCCGCCTTGAAACCGCGGCGCGGAGTCACCCGCGAGCTGCCACGCCGGCGAGCGCGGGATCGAGGGTCGGCGAGGTGAGGCCACGCTGGGCACCCCCGATTGACGCTGCCTATGGGTCAGCCGGCGCAGGCGCGGCCGGATGTGTATCTCAAGCGCTGAGCGCCGCGGTCGGCGACGGCACGTCCGGCTTGGCGCGAGTGCCGTGCCCGAGCTTACGGTCTACCTGCTCGACGATTGATTTGGTCACGAGCTTGGCGTCGTCCCACATCGGCA
>JASLHP010000004.1 GCA_030149625.1 Solirubrobacteraceae bacterium | reverse complement strand
CTCGAGCAACGCGGCGGCGAGCTGCTCGTGCCGTGCCGACAGCGTTCCGTAGTCGTCGTCGGCCAGGACCTGTTCGCTGACCTGGAGGCAGACCGGGCCGCTGTCGAGCTCGGCGGTGACGACCATGATCGAGACGCCGGTCTGCTCGTCGCCGGCCATGATCGCCCGCTCGACAGGCGCCGCGCCACGCCAGCGAGGCAGCAGTGACGGATGCACGTTGAGCAACTCGTGCTCGGAGAGCAGCGGCTCCTTGATCAAGGCCCCGAAGGCGCACACGACGACCGTGCCCGAGGGCTCGCCACCAACTCCGCTCGCGGCCGGCGCGTTCGCCGCGACCGTGTCGAGCGCCTGCGCGATCAGCGCCCTGGCATCGGTGTCGTTGACGTTCTGCGGCTGCTCGACGGGAAGCTCCAGGGAGCGAGCCGCCGTCGCGACCGGCGGCGATGTCAGCCGCCGGCCGCGACCGCTGGGACGGTCCGGGCGTGTGATCACGAGCGCGGGGCGGTGGCCGTCGCTGCGCGCGAGACGCGCGAGCACCGCCGCCGCGAACTCGGAGGTGCCGATGAATACGGTGCTCACAGCGCGAGGTGCCGCCGAGCGCTAGGCGGCGTCCGCCGAGCGGCTCTGGGACTCTTCGCGAGCTTCGCGCATCGCGCGCATCGCCTCCTTGCGCGCCTCGCGCGAGATGCGATCGAGAATCAGCACGCCGTTGAGGTGATCGACCTCGTGCTGGATCACGCGCGCCTCGAAGCCCTCGGCCTCGAGCTCGACCTCAGCGCCGGTCTCGTCGCGACCGCGTACCTTCAGCCGCGCGTGGCGCTCGACCTCCACGTGCACGCCCGGCAGGCTCAAGCAGCCCTCGTCGCCGAGCTCGAGCTCGTCGCTCATCCACTCGATCTCCGGGTTCACGAGCGCCATGACCGGATCCTCGACGTACGCTTTGTAGACGAGTACCCGGTGCAACACGCCGAGCTGGGTGGCGGCGAGCCCGACTCCAAGCGCGTCCTGCATCAGCTCGCCCATGCGCTGCACCTCCGCCCGCAGGTCATCGTCGAAGCGCTCGACGGGCAATGCCCTCGCGCGCAGCACCGGATCGCCGAGCTTGCGCACATGCCGCAGCGCCGCATCTCGTCGAGCGCGTGTCTCAGCGTCGAGCTCCGCGGGCTCGGAGGGCTCCTGCTCGCCCTGCTCGCCCTCGACGCTCGCGTCGGCGGTGTCCTCCTCCGCGTGCTGTTGGCCGTGCACGCCGGCGCGGGCCACCTCGACGTCCGCGTCGTCAGAGCTCTGCGCGGGCAGCTCGATCGAAGCGTCCATCTGGTCATCCGCGGCCATTCTCAGCCTGAGTTTATGAGCAGCGCGCCCCTGGCCGCGGATCGCGTCGCGGCGACGTTCAGCCCGCGTGGCGAGACGAGCTCGCCAGGCGCAGCGTGACGATCGCGCTCGTGGCGTGCGTGGCCCCTTGCGGATCGTGTGCGAGCAGCGTCGCGCGGGCGCGCAGCGTGCGCGACTTCCTCAGCAGCGCGCGTGCCTTTCGCGACAAGTGCAGCGTGAGGACGACGGTCTTCGCGCCCGCTACGTCGAACGTCCCCGCCGCGAGCGTCAGCACGGTTGGCCTTTGCCGCGCGGCTTGCCCGTTCGCGGCGATCACGGCGCCGAGCGTGCGCAGGGTCACCGTGCCCGCGCAGCTGCTCTCTGCCACCGGGCAGCCGATCTCGAGCTTCACCGCGCCGGCGGCGCTGACCCGCAGCGAAGCGCTCGCCAGCTTGGCTTCGGGCACCGGCGGCTTAGCGCTGGTGTGGAAGCCGTTGACCCCCTGCGTCGCCTGTTTGGCTTCTTCTTCCTCGCGCCGGCTCGCGGCTGCTTCTTCGGCCTGCGTTTCCGCGGGCGATCGGCGGACGTCGACGATCCGGGTCACGGGTGCGCTCGTCACGCCGTAGTCGTCGGTGACGGTGAGCGTGACGGCGTATTCGCCGGGCGCGGCGTAGGTGTGCGTGGGCGCCGGCCCTCCGCCACCGGGCGTCCCGTCCCCCCAACTCCACGAGTAGCCGATGAGCGATCCTCCCGGGTAGGGGTCGCTCGACGCGGCGCCGCTGAAGCTCGCCGAGAGCCCGGAGCCTGAGGCGCTGGTCGGCGTGATCTCGGCGGTGGGAAGCAGCGGCTGAAACAGGCTCAGGGAGTTGGGGCTGCCGACGCCGGAGGGCCCGTCGAAGCCGGGAGCGGCGTTGCACGCAGTCGTGCCTTCACAGTCGACTTCGACCGCGAAGATCCGGTTCCATCCGCACGCGAGGCCGTCCTCGTCGCAGAAGCCGTTGCCGCCTTCGGTCACGTCATGCAGGACGGCTGAGTCGCCGAGATGTCCGTACAGCGTCAGCGCCGGGTAGCTGACACCGTCGCCGCCGCCGGCGAGCGCGTAGAGCGCGCCGATGAGCGGCGTCGACAAAGAGGTGCCGCCGATCGTCACCCATTCGGCGCCGTCTTTGAATTTTTCGCATTCTTTGCCGCAGTCGTACGTGTCGTAGATGTCAAAGCCGGTGCGAGGGTTCGCGACGGCGGCCACGTCTGCGTCGAGCCGTTTGCCCGCGCAACCGGTCGCGCCGAAGCCGGGCGCGTCCTTCTGCCACGGCTGGGCGGCGAACAGCGTGCTGCAGCCTCCGCCCGTCGCGCCCTGGTCTTCTTCGGCGTCGAGGGGCCCGTTGCCGTTCCATACCGTCTCGCTTTCGCGCGCGCCCGTTTCGGTGAGGTCGAGCGTCGTGCCTCCGACGGCGACCACCGTTGGCAGCGAGGCGGGCATGTTCGGCCGGCTGGGCGGCTTGACGAGTTTGTTCAGCTTCGTCCAGTCGTAATAGCCTTCGTCGCCCGTGGCCGCGGCGATCACGACGCCGGGGTGGTTGAACGCCGCCTTTTCGGTGGCGCCCGGCTCTTCCTCGGGGCCGCCATAGGAGTTCGAGACGACGGTCGCGCCGAGCGCGACCGCCTCGTTCACGGCGGCCGCGAGGTTCGTGAGGTTCGCGCTGTCAGCCTCGACCAGCAGGATCTTGCAGTGGGGACAGCTCGAGTGCGCCACCTCGACGTCGAGCGAGATCTCGACGGACCAGCCGGTCGTGTCCGCCGGCGGCAGCGAGACGGTGCTCCCCGTCTGCGAGACCTTGGTGAAGCAGCCGTTGGCTTTCGTGCACGCGGCGATCCCATATTGATCGTCGAACGCTTCGAGGTCGGATTCGATGCTCGGATCGTCATAGGCATCGACGATCGCGAGCGTCTGGCCGGACCCGCCCGCGGTCGGACTGTACCCGTAGGCACTCGCCAACTCCGCCGGCGTCAGGCCACCGGCCGGACCAGATTCGAGCGCGCCGTCGCCGGCCGTGTACTGCGTGACCCCTGCTTCTGTGGCCGCGCTCGGCGCCACCGGAACGCGCACGAGCGCGAAACAGGTCGCCTTGCCCGGCTGCGCCGCCGGACACGCATGCGCGATCCTGGCGTAGCGCGTCCGGCGTGGGATCGCCGAGCCAGCCGCCGCCGGAGCGAGCATCAGCGCACACAGCAGACAGACGGGCAGCGCCGATGCCCGCGGCCGGGCGCGGCGCGGGCCGATCCTCGATCTGGGCCTCACGAAGCCGCCCGCCCTATCGGCGCTTCACGGCGCCGTGCTCGACGAGCACGACGCTCTCGGCCCGCTTACGTCCAGGTGTCGCGAGCGTCATGTCGACGTGCAGTTCCCGATGCTCACGCAAGAACGCACGCACGACCGACTCGAGCTTGATGTACGCGACCCGCGTCTTTCCAGCGGCGATCGATATGACCGGACTCGTCCCGATCGCGACGCTGCGGGTCACATGCCGGCCGTTGATCGTCAGCGTCCGCTTCGCGCTCAACGTCAGTTTCGCCCGGCAAGCGGCAGAGCCGGTACAGGCGAGCTTCACGAGCGCATCGCCGTCGCCCGCAACCGTGAGACGCCTTGCCAACAGCGACAGGATCGACGTCGCCGGCGCAGTCGATCCCGTCGTCAGGGCTCCTGGGAGTTTGGCCGCCGGTGTGCTCCCACCGGCGGGCGTCGTGCCGAGCCCCGTGAGCGAGTCCGAGCCGGGCGTCAACGCATCGTTGATTCCCGTCGTGAGCCCGGGGGCCAGGAGCGAGATCGCTTCGGCTTCGGCCGCGGTGAGCTTGCCGTCGTAGTAGCCGGTCTTGAAGCCGGCCGCGACGAACCCGAGCTTGTAAGACCCGCTTGGCAGGCCGAGAATCCTGTATTCGCCATCTGCTTCGCTTGACGCACACGACACGCCTTCCAGCGAAGCCTGAGCGCCGGACCTGAGCGCGCAGGCGAACGCTCCACCAATCGGGGCACCGGTTTCCGCGTTGGTCACCTTGCCCGATATTTCCGCTCCCGGCGACAGCTGCGCTTCGACGTTCTGAGTCGTCTTTTCAGCGGTAACCGAAACCTGGGTCGCAGCGCTCAATTCGAGCGCACCGCTGTAGAGCTCGCCGATGTAGTCGAGCTTGCTTTCCGGCAGCGGGAAGAACGCGACGTAGTAGCTGCCCGGAGTCAGTCCGGAGATCTTGTATTCGCCGGCGGCGCCGGTTTTGTCGCAGCCTTCGGCGTGTTCCCATTCGCTTTCGGCTTCGCCGAGCAGTTCGTAGTCGCTCGTGATCGCGCAGACTTCGATCCCCTGGATCGGCGCGCGCGAGCTGGCGTCGACGACCTTGCCTTCGATGCCGCCATAGCTTTCGGCGTAAGCGCTCGGCGCAAGCGCCAGCAGGACCACGAGCGCGCACGACGACAGCACGCCCAGGAGGCGCAAACGTCGCGGTGGCTGTCGAACGTCGCAGTGCATCTGCGGTATGCGCCTCTGCCCTCGGAATCCGAGCGAGCAGTGGGCGGGAAAGGTACCAGATGCCAGAACGCCGTCGCAAGGGCCATGCATCAACTGTCACATATAGCGTGCCCGGGCGGTGCGCCGCCGCTGCTACTGCGGGTCGACGTCGACGCTGAAGCTCACACCGGCATGGACTCGCAACACAGCCGCTTCTCGTACGGCCTCACCGACAGCGCGCACCGCCGCCCGCCGTTCGCCGGCCTTCACGACCACGACGAAGCGCTCGCGACCGCGCAAGCGAAACAGCGCGGCGGGGCCGAGGATCTCGAGGCCGTCGACGCGAGCGCGGCTTGGGCCCGCGGTCACGCTGGCGCCGGATCGAGCGCCGGCCAGCGAGCGACGCACCGAAGCGGCGGCGACGCGCGCCTGCTCCGAGCTCTCAGCCGAGCAGACGATCCTGACCAGGTGGGAGAACGGCGGGTAGCGAAGCGCACGACGGCGCTCGAGCTCGTCGGCGACGAAGCCGTCGCTGTCATGGCGGGCCGCGTGCTGGATGGAGCGCGCCTGTGGGGCGATCGTCTGGACGAGCACACGGCCTTCCCCGCCACGCCCGGCACGCCCGGCCAGCTGCGCGATCAACGCGAACGTGCGCTCCTCGGCGCGGAAGTCGGGAAAGCGCAGCGTGGCGTCGGCGTCGAGCACCACGCCAAGGCTGACGTCGGGGAAGTCGTGGCCCTTGGCGACCATCTGGGTGCCGATCAACGCGCCGCAGTGCGCGGCCTCGAAGCGACGCAGGATCGCGCCGGCGCCGTCGTCCTCGCCGGCCGTGTCGGCGTCGAGGCGGAACACCGGGAAGCTCCCGTCGTCGAGGATGCGGGCGAGCTCGTGCGCGAGGCGCTCGGTCCCGGCTCCGTGCCGCGCAACCGACGTGGAAGAGCACTCGCGGCAGCGCGACGGCGCCGTCTCGCGGTGTCCGCAGTGATGACACGCCAAGGAGCCGGCTGCGCGGTGCAGCACGAGCGTCACGTCGCAGTCGGGACAGCTCCAGACGTGCCCGCAGGAGCGGCATGAGAGAAAGTTCGACCAGCCGCGGCGGTTGAGCAATACGATCGCCTTGCCGCGCGCGGCGCGCACGTCGGCGAGCGCCTGCGCGGTGAGCGGGTGCAGGCCCTGCTGGCCGATGTCGCGCATGTCGAGCACGCTCACGGCGGGGAGCGCGCGCCCGTCGACGCGCCGGCACAGCACGCTCGCCGGCAGCCGCTGCACGCTCTCCGGACGCGGCGTGGCGCTGCCGAGGAGCAGCACGGCGCCGCAGCGCGAGGCGCGCTCGGCGGCGACGTCGCGAGCGTCGTAGCGGGGATCGCCCTCGTGCTTGTAGGAAGCGTCGTGCTCCTCGTCCACGACGATCAGCCCGAGGTCCTCGATCGGCGCGAACACCGCCGAGCGCGGGCCGACGCACACACGCGCCTCGCCATCGCGCAGGCGTCGCCACTCCGCATAGCGCTGAGCTGGGGTCAAGCGCGAATGCAGCACGGCGACCGTCTCGCCGAAGCGTTCGATGAAGCGCGCGACGATCTGCGGCG
>JASLHP010000371.1 GCA_030149625.1 Solirubrobacteraceae bacterium | reverse complement strand
ACGGCGACGGCGACGGCGACGGCGACGAGCAGCGAAGCAGGCACCGCCGCGAGCGGCCCGCTCGCGAGCGCGACGCCGTCGGCGCAGTGCGCGAGCCCGCCGGTGACGGCCGACGGGCCGTGCGGGATGGATCTCGAAGACGCGTGGTCGCATTACACGACCGGCGACCCGCGCGAGATCGTCGCCTACATCGAGGGCGGCATCAACTGGCACCTCGCGAAAGCGAAGGAACTCGTGGACAGCATCTATGTCAACTGGCACGAGCTGCCGGTCCCGTGCACCGGCTCGACGATGCTCGTCGGCGGCGAAACGCGGCCGTGCGAACTCTTCTACTCGAACTCGCTCGCCGACTACGACGTCAACCACGACGGCGTCGTCAACGTCGAGGACTGGGCGAACGACCCGCGCGTGCACGACGCCAACGGCAACGGCTACCTCGACCCGGAGGATCTGATCGCGGCGTTCTCCAACGGCGTCGACCACGACGGCGACGGCTACCCGAACGACATCTCCGGCTACGACTTCTACGACAACCAGAACGACCCGGCGACCGAAGACGCGACGTACAACCACTCCGACGAACAGATGCTCGTGATCCACCGCGAGTGCCCGCGCTGCATGATCATGCCGGTCAGAGCTGGAGACGAGGCGCTCGATCAGACCGACGACCTCGCCAAGGCGTGGCAGTTCGCGGGCGACGCCGGCGCGAGCGTGATCGTCTCGGTCACCGCCGACCTCGGCTACTCCTCGTTCATGCGCGAGGTCATTTCAGGCCTGGAGGCGAAAGGCGTGGCGATGGTCGAGGCGTCGAACGACTTCGACTCGACCGATCACCAGGGCGGCATGTTCTGGCCATACGTGATCCCCGGCAACGGCGCGCTGCCCGTCGAAGGCGAAACGGCGTGGGGACGCTCCGATTACACCTCGTGGGGCGCGCACAACATCCTCACGGGCGCGACGCACGGCGGCACCACGTCGGAGTCGACGCCGACGCTCGGCGGCGCGATCGCGCTGCTGCAGTCGTGGGGACGGCTAGCAGCCGAAGAGCACCTGATCGCCTCGCCGCTGACGGGTCCGGAAGCCGAGCAGGAGCTGATCGCGACCGCCAAACGAATCGTCGAACCGACGCTCGCGTGGCCGGGCGGGCCGGGCGAATGGAACCCGCAGTACGGCTACGGCATCCCGAACGTGTACGCGGCGATGCAGGCCGTCGCGGCGGACGACGTGGCGCCCGTCGCGCGCATCGAATCGCCCGCGTGGTACTCGCTGTTCGACCCGACGAAGACGGACTCAGTGCCGGTCACGGGCACGATCGAAGCGCCGCGCAGCCCCGCGTTTCGCTGGACGCTGCAGGCGGGGCTCGGCGGCGACCCGCAGAGCTGGTTCACTGTCGGCTCGGGCGAAGGCCACGGCTCGTACTCGGGCAGCCTCGGCTCGCTGTCGCTCAAAGACATCCCCGCGGGCTTCTGGTCGGCGGCGTTCGGCCTGTCCAAGAGCAAGGAGCTGGAAAGCGCGGAACAGTACGCCGTGACGCTGCGCGTGACCGTCACCGACGCGAGCGAACGCGTCGGCGTCGACCGCCGCGCGATCAACGTCGTGCACGATCCGAGCTGGATCAGCGGCTTTCCGATCCAGCTTTCCTCCGGCGGCGAAAGCCAGCCCGCGCTCGTCGACCTGCAGGGCACGGGCCGGCTCGACGCGGTGTTCGGCACGGCCGACGGCTACGTCGAGGCGATCGACCCGAAGACCGGCAAGGAGCTGCCGGGCTGGCCGGTGCACACCGAACCGGTGTCCGTGCTCGTGCCGCACGCGGGCGTGAACCCCGGCTATGAAGCGATCCTGTCCCCCGTCGCCGTCGGCGACCTCGACCACACGGGCGCGCTGTCGGTCGTCGCGGCGAGCGAGAACGGCAAGGTGTTCGTGTGGAACGCGAAAGGCGAACTGCAGCCCGGCTGGCCGCAGGTGTGCGACACGGGCGTCTCGCCGCTGCCGATCCCGCACCCAGCGCTGCCGTACACGCGCCTGCCGATCCAGGGCGTCGCGGCGGGCGGGCCCGTGCTCGCCGACCTCGGCGCCGGCAAGCAGCTGGACGTCGTCACCGCCGGCTGGGACGGCTACATCCACGTGTGGCAGCCCGACGGCGCGAACCTGCGCGGCTGGCCGGTCAAGGTGCGGCTGCCGGAAAGCTTCAAAGCGCTGCCCGGCTACAACCTGATCGACGACCAGAAGCTCGACACCGCGCCCGCCGTCGCCTACCTCGAAGGGCGCTCGCGCCGGCCCGACATCGTCGTGCGCGCGCAGTACACCGAGATCCGCGGGAGCGGTGAAGAAATGCAGTTCGCGCCGTTCGCGTTCGCGTTCGCCTACCACAGCAACGGCACGCCGATGCGCGGCTGGCCGGTGAAACTGCTGGGCGTGTTCGAGGACTACAACTCGGCGCAGGAGTTCCTCACGGAGGGCAGCTCCAACCCCGTCGCCGCGGACCCCTCCGGCAGCGGCTCGGCGGCCGACGACGTCGCGATCGCGCCCGCCTTCACTCCCCCCTATCTGATCGACGGCGAAGGACACGTCCTGCGCTCCTACCTAGCGGTCTCGCATCCGCCGCTGAGCCCGTCCGCCGACCTGTTGACGCCGTTCGCCACGACCGGCGCGTTCGGCAAGCTCGGCGAACAGATGAGCTTCGCGACGGCGGAGCTCGGCGCCGTGTCGCTCGCGCACGCGCTCCTGAAAGCGGAAAGCGGCGGCGCGATCGAATACTTCGAGTCGGCGTTCCCCGCCACCGGCGGCGCCGCCTCGACGGGCTTCCCCGCGGCGCGCCAGGGCGCCGACTTCTTCGGCGAGCCGCTGATCGCGCCAGTCACGGCGGACGGCGCGAGCGCGGTGATCGAGGGCGGCGACTCGAACGCGATGATGGCCTACACCGCCTCCGGCGAAATCGCGCCCGGCTTCCCCAAGTGGACGACCGGCTGGAGCATGTTCTCGCCGGCCACCGGCGACCTTTTGTCGAACGGCCACTCGGACCTCGTCAGCACGACGCGCGAGGGCTACCTGTTCGCGTGGGAGACGCAAGGCCCCGCGAGCGCGAACACGCAGTGGTGGCACTCGCAGCACGACGAATGGAACAGCGGCGACTACGAGACGGTGACGCGACCGCCCGGCGCGATCCAGGGCGCTCGCTGGTATCCCGCGCTGCGGACCGCGAAGTTCACGGCGCCCGGATCGACTTGGTACGAAGGCGAGCCGAGCTCCTATCGCGCGACGCTGTACCCCGCCGGCAAGACGATCTCGCTGCCCGCGACGGTGTCGGCGGGCGCTACGCAGACGCTGAGCTTCCCCGCCGGCACGACGCGCGTCGCGATCCAGGCGGTCGGGCCGAGCGGGCTGCTCGGCCAAGTCGCAGACCTCGGCTGACCCGGCTGCCAGCCGATCCACGCACATCGCACGTGCCGCAAGCAACGACGCCCACGACACGAATATTCGGAACTGGACCGAGACGACCCTGGAGCGCTACGCCAATCGCCATGGCACGATCGATCGACTTCACCATCGCATTCGAGGAGATCGGACCAGGCTCGACCAGAGCCATATGCCGACAGCTCAGCGTTCCGACGCCACCGAATACGCGCTGAAGGCGGCGGGTTGCGAGGAGCAATATAGACGATCGTCCAGTTATACGATAGGATCGAGCCCGTGCTGGAAAATCGGGAGTCCTCCGCTGCCGCGGAGCCTTTGGACGGGCGCCGCGCGAGAGGCATGCGCAGCCGCGCGGCCGTGCTCGAGCGCTCCGTGCAGATGGCCTCGCGCGACGGCCTCGAAGGGCTCACGATCGGCGCGCTTGCGGCGGCGCTCGGCGTGCACAAGAGCAATGTGTTCGCGCTGTTCGGCTCGAAGCTGGAGCTGCAGCTCGCGACCCTCGCGGCCGCCCGTGCGATCCTGATCGAGCACGTCGTGACGCCCGCGCTCGCCAGCCGGGAGGGCGTGCCGCGGCTCGTCGCGATCGGGCACGCGTGGTTCGACTACCTCGGCGCCGACGTGTTCGCCGGCGGCTGCTTCTTGTGCGCCGCGTCAGCCGAGATGGACGGACGCCCCGGTCCCGTGCGCGACGCGGTGGCCGCCGTCATGCGCGAATGGATCGCCGTGCTCGCCGCCAACGTCAAAGCAGCAGTCGCCGCGGGCGAGCTCGCCACGGGCGTCGAGGCCGAGGCGATGGCATTCCGGCTGAACGCGCTCGGCATGGCGGCCAACTGGCAGCGCCAGCTACTGCGCGAGAACGCCGGCATCGAGCACGCGCGCGCCGCCTGGCAAGCCGAGCTCGACGGGCACACACCGTGACACCGCCGAGCGAGCGCGACGACCCGCTCGCGGACTTCGAGGCGCGCACGGTCGCGCTCGACGGCGTCGCCAAGCTCGTGCACGTGTCCGGCGACGGGCCGGCGGTGATCGTGATGACCGAGATGCCCGGCATCAGCCCGCACGTCGCGCGCTTTGCGCGCTGGGTGCGCGAGGCAGGGTTCACCGTCTACATGCCCTCGCTGTTCGGCCGCGACGGCGCCGTGCCCGACGTCGAGGAGGGCACCGCCACGTTTCGCCACGCCTGCATGAGCGCCGAGTTCCGCGCCTTCGCCGCCAACAAGTCGAGCCCCGTGACCGTCTGGCTGCGCGCGCTCGCGCGACTCGCGCACGAGCGGTGCGGCGGACCGGGCGTCGGCGCGATCGGCATGTGCTTCACCGGCAACTTCGCGCTGACGATGATGCTCGAGCCGGCGATGCTGGCGCCCGTGCTCTCACAGCCGGCGCTGCCGCTCGACGACCCCGCGGGCCTGGAGATCGCGCCCGAGGAGCTCGCCACCATAAGCGCGCGCCTGGAGCGCGACGATCTCACCGTGATGGCCTACCGCTTCGACGGCGACAAGTTCTGCCGGGCCGAGCGGTTCGCCGCCTACGCCGAGGCGCTCGGCGAGCGCTTCGTCGCGCGCGTGCTGCCCGACGGCGCCGCGCATCCGGAGCCGCCGCCGTTCTTCAAGCACGTCGTCGCGAGCCCCCACAGCGTCGTCACCGCGCACCTGATCGACGCCGCCGGCCAGCCCACGATCGCCGCGCGCGACGAGATCCTGTCGTTCTTCGCGCAGCGTCTAGCCGCGGCATGAGCGAGTTCTGCTTTTTTGTCTCTCACTCCTGCACCTGCAGTGCCCGGCAAAAACACGGGTAATGCAGGCGAAATATTGGTAGGCAAATAGAAAATGAAGACTTTTAGTTCGACAGGTACAGATATTATGTGCACAAACGGGTACCGTCATAACATGCCTAATGGAGGCAACCACCGGAGCCCGATCGACCAAGCCCTCGCGGTGAAACTTCGCCACGCCCGCGTGGAGCGCGGCGAAACTCAGGAAGATGTCGCACGGCGCGCCGGACTCACGGTCGCGGCCTACGCTCGCATCGAGCGCGGTAGCGCCGATCCGAAGTGGACGACGGTCCGCTCGCTCGCCGAGGTCCTCGAGGTCAACCTCGCGTAACTCGATTCGAGCTCACACTCGGGGGCGCGCCGCAGCCCGTTCCGCGACACGGACCTTGCCCGCCGCGACGCCACGGCCCGACAACATCACGTCTGCCGGGCCGGCGTCCAGACGTGACAGCAGCTGACCATCCTTGGCCGAGAGAGCCGCGCGGGCGGTGACGCTCGCCCCCGGCGCAAGCCCAAAGCCGACAGCCGCGAGCCGTACCCTTTCGATGCGCGTCGAGACCGTCTGGCGACCCGCGCGCTGCGCGATCAGACGTTTGCGCACGGTGATGGTCGCTTCCGCGGTGCCGTCGCACGGCCCGCCTTCGGCGTCGCAGGAGAGCACGAACGAGATCCCGCCGCTTGCGATGCGCACCGAGCGGCCACTGGCGATGCCCGGCAGGACGGGCGCCGCGACGAGACTCGGCGGTAGCGACTCGGTGCCCGGCGGAGAGCTCGCGAGCGCCTGCTCCCATCCCCTGATCCACGAGGAGACCGCGTCCACGCGCGTGAACGCGCTCGGGCTCGTGGTCGCACATGCGCCATAGGCGTGGCTCGCGACGCCCACCTGCACCATGCCGCCGGACGCTGACGGCCGCGCCAGCAGCAACGGGCCGCCGCTATCGCCTTCGCACACGCCCGTCCGGCGTTCGGATCCGTCGATCGCGCATGCCTCGCTGGATGCGCCGAACGGCGGCGCTTCGCGTTCGCACGAGGACGCGCGCTGCAGCGCCGTGTTCGCCCACTGCAGCACTTCGATCGGCGTCTCCTGCGCGGGGAACGTCTTGCC
>JASLHP010000288.1 GCA_030149625.1 Solirubrobacteraceae bacterium | reverse complement strand
TCAAGCACCGGCCGCTGTACATCGTGCGCGAGGAGCGCAACCGCCCGAGCGCGTCCAATGGGCACATCGCGGCGCTGCCCGCCGACCGCGCCGGGCTACCCGCGCGCGCTCCCGAGCAGGTCCTCTAGGACCGCTGACGTCTCGGTCGAGGATCAGCTCATGAACGCCAACGAGCCAGAGTCCGAGGGCAATCAGCCAGGAATCGACATGCGCACCGAGCGCGTCCGGATCGAGACCGAGCGCCATCGCATCGAAGGGGTGCTGACGCTAGCGCGCGACGGCTACCGCAGCCGCGTATCGGACGTACTCAACGCCTCCGAGCGTGACTTCATCACCCTCACCGACGTCACCGTAGCGCCGCTCGACGGAGGGCCGGTCGAGCTGCACGGGTACCTCAGCCTCGCTCGCCGGCACATCGTGTTCGCGGTGGCCGCCGACGAGCCGGCTTGAGCCCTCCCACACGCAGGCGATGTGGGCGACCTGCAGAAATATCTGCCCGCCCGTAACCGGCACGCTGAGGACGATCCAGCCGGCCGGCGCGAGCAGCGTGTCGCCGTCGCCGCGGACGCCGTCGCGCGCGTGAACGATCTTCCTGAGCACGTACTCGACGGTCTCCGCCACGTCGATCTCGGCCCCTTCCATTAACACGCACGCCATCGGGTCTCCTTCGTCGATGCACACGAGTGGCGTCGGCGCGCCGTTCGTGCGGAACGACATCCAGGCTACCCGCGGTCGGCGGATCCGCTCAGGGCGTGAAGCCGTTCGCGCTAGATACGGCGCCGAGCGGCGCCGAGGCGTTTCTGACCGTGACGGTGAACGCGCCCGCGAGCGCGCCAGCCGGCACTGTCGCCTCCAGCTTCTTCGCGGACACGAACTCGGAGCTCGCCGCGACGCCGCCGAAGCTCACAGTCGAGCTGCTGGTGAAGCCGATGCCCTTGATCGTCATCGCAACGACGCGCCCCCGGGTAAGCGACGACTGGATACCGACACTGAATTTAGGCTCGAGCCCGATCTGTCGACGCGGCTGCGGCCGCGGCCGCGGCTCGATGATCGTACGCTGCGCGGCAAGTCGATCATCCGTCCGCTCTCGAATCGCCTGCACCGAGCTGAGGGTAGGTCTGAGCTCGTGGGACGCTTCAACCGTTTCATCCCATCGGCCGGCCAGACGAGCGCGTCGCAGCCGACGGGGATGGAGTACGACTTCTCACGGGCGATCTGGCTACCCGAGCCACCGGAACCCGTCACCCTCTTCCTGTCCTCTGGAGAGAAGCTTCCCGCGCGGGTCGCCGAGCGCATCGGGAACTCCCTGCGGATCGTGATCGTAGTCCCGATCGAGCACCTCGATGACAGCCAGCTCGCCAGCCTCGTGCTCGAATACGCAAACCCGTGCGGGCGCGTCCGACTCACTGGGACCGCTGCTGTCGAGCGGGTGCGCGACGGCACCGTGCTGCGCATAGACGACGCGACGATGATCGAAGCCATCCAGGAGCGCGCCTACGCCCGCGTCGAAGTGGACTGCCCAGTCGCCATCAGCGTCGGTCGCGAACGTGTGGAGACCAGGACAGTCGACCTGAGCGGCGGGGGACTGCTCCTCGAGGGGCCCAACCAATTCGAGCTGGGGGAGGAGCTCGAGTTCGAGCTCACGCTGATGCCCGGAAGCCTCCCTGTCACCGGCAACGCAAGGGTCACGCGAATCGATGGCGAAGGACGCCCGGCGATCCAGTTCACCTCGATCAGCTTCTCCGATCGCTGGCGCATAGTTCGCTTCACGCTCGAGAGCCAGCGCAACGACGTGTCCTCCGGCCTCAAGTCGGTCAGCTCCCATGCGGGGTGAGGATCGGGACGAAGAGGGCGGGAAAGTCTCGCAAGCTCCTCCGTGGCCCCTGATCCGTACGCTCATGAGGCGCGATTTGGCCCGAGGGCGTCGGGACGGGTTGCAAACCACGATGCCGTCGATCGGCTCGTGGAGAGACGGTTAGAGCCTATCGGTCAAAAGGCGCGGTGGCGGGCGGGCAGAAGCGTGCAGCCGAGCAGATCACTGGTCCTTGACCTGGCGCGCAAAGCGGCGGTATGGTCCGAACGTCAACCAGAACGGAGAGCGATTTGTCGTCGACTGCTGATTCAGAGCTCAAGGCGCGCCATCGAGCGATGTGGGCGTCGGGCGATTACCCATCGATGGTTGAGACATTCCTGTTGCCGCTCGGGCCGAAGCTCGTAGATGCCTGCGGTATCACGTCGGGCATGCGCGTGCTCGACGTCGCCGCGGGTACAGGTAACGCCTCGATACCCGCGGCCAAGACCGGCGCCGACGTCACTGCCAGCGACCTGACGCCCGAGCTCTTCGACGCGGGCCGCCGCCGCGCAGAGGCCGAAGGAGTGACACTCGAATGGGTGGAGGCCGACGCGGAGCGTCTGCCGTTCGAGGATGAGTCCTACGATGTCGTGATCTCGTCGATCGGCGCGATGTTCGCCCCCCATCATCAGGACGTAGCCGATGAACTCGTCCGGGTCTGCCGTC
>JASLHP010000287.1 GCA_030149625.1 Solirubrobacteraceae bacterium | reverse complement strand
TGCTCGCCCGCGTGATCGCCCGCCAGGCGCATCTGGACCGCGACGCTCGCTTGCCGCTCGAACGGTTGACTGCGTATGCGGATCACGCCTTGTATCGCGCGAACAACTGCTTGTCGGCGTGGAAGACGACCGAGGAGTTCGAGTCGACCTGCCGTAGCCTGGCCCGAGATCTAGGCGAGGCCGTTGAGCGCGCCTTTCGCGAGGTCGGAAACGACTCACGTTTCACGAGCCACGAAGAGCTCGCGATCGCACTGACAGGCGAGCAGGACCGGCTGCTGACGCTTTTGCGCGACAGCCCCACGGTAGGCGTCAACCAGATAGTCACGCTGCTGTTTGCCGGCAACCGCAGGGCGATGGACGAACTCGGCCGCGAGCTGGACACGGTGCGTCACGAGCTCGAGCGTGCTCCGGGCTTTTGGGATGTCGCGTATACGGGGTTCACGGCCGTCCAGCACGGCCCCCACGGTGCGGTCCTGTTCGACGGTGAGCGCCAGATCGCCTTGTTCGAGTCCTCCGCGCTCGCCCGGTCGCTCGAGTTGGTCGAGCAATCGCGCTATCGTCTCTGCGTGTTTTTCTTCTCGCCCGCCGGCATCCCGAGCGGTGCCGACGTCCACAGGCTCGAGCTGCGTCAGAAGCTTGTCGGAGACTTCGTCGCGGTATTCCCAGGCTTCGTTCAAAGAGCTCTTCCGACCGTGCTGAGCGATAGCTTCTCGGCACCCGAGCGATCAGGAGGAGCGACGTCATGACACCGACTCAGGGCGCGCCGCCAGTAGATACAGCGAACGTACAGGCCGAGAGCACAGATGCCGGCCGTCCCCCCTCAGCCGCAACGGTGCGCAAGACGATTATTCAGATCCTTGCGTCCACCGGGCCGTCTACCGCCAAGAAGGTCGAGGAGGAGGTCGGCAGGCTGTTGCCGGCCGCTGAGAAGCCGTCGGTGAGACAGCAACTGCAAGCTCTCAGCGAGGGTGAATATGTCGTCGGCGCACCCGATGAGCCCAGGTGCCTCGTGCTGAGCGAGAGCGGCCGTCGTTGGTGGAACGGAATCAAGGCGCTCAGCCCTCGGCTCGTCTGACCAGGTAACGACTCAGGCACCGCCGGCAACGACTCAGGCACCGCCGGCTTCTCGCCCGGCGCGTGAACGCTCTCGTGCGCCGGCCGGACAGTCGCTCAAGAACCACGGAGGTCCTCCGATAACCAGGCCGTGACCGGAACGTCTTTTCGCTTCCGCCTGGAGCGCGTGCGCGCCGTGCGCGAGCGCAAGGAGAAGCTCGCGCAGCGCGAGCTGGCGGATGCGCTGTCGCGCCGCTCGAGCACGGTCGCCGAGCTGCGCACGGCCGAAGCGGACGTCGAGCACGCGCGCGCCGAGCAGCGTACGGTCGCGGCGAGCTCGCGGGCAGTCAGCTCCGCCGAATTGCTGGCGCGCCAGGCCTTCCTGGAGCGCGTGGAAGCGCAGCGCCGCGTGCGCGTGTGCGAGCTCGAGCAGCGCGACGCGGAGGTCGCCGAGCGCGACGCCGAGCTCGCGACGGCCGCCAGCGAGCACGAGATGCTCAATCGGCTGCGAGAACGCTATCGCGGCGAGCACGATCGCCAGGCCGCCCGCCGAGAGCGCGACACGCTCGACGAGATCGCCGTGATGCGCTTCGGCAGGAGCAGCGCGTGAGCGCTGACGCGGTGAGCGGCGTGGCCGCCGGCGAGCTCGCCGTCGCGCAGCGCGTCCAGCAGCTGCAGTCGATGATCGAATCCGCGCGACAGGTTGCCGCCGGCGGCATCGCGGCGACCGCCGCGTCGTCGACCGCCGCCCCCTCTTCCACGGCGGCGTCCGGCTACGCGGCGGCGTCCGGCTACACGGCGGCGTCCGGCGACACGCCCGCCGCCAGCTACTCCGGCGCGGGCACCGAGTTCGCCTCCGCGTTGCAGGCCGCGAGCGGCGTTCTCAACGCCGCGGGCACCGCTGTCGCGCCGGGCACCGACGACACCTCGGCTTTGGGCGCGGGCGGCGAATACGAATCGCTCGTCGACGAGGCGGCTGCTCGCAACGGCCTGGACCCGGCGGTGCTGCACGGTCTGATCGAGCAGGAGTCGGGCTTCGATCCGAGCGCGACGAGCAGCGCCGGTGCTTCGGGCCTGACGCAGCTGATGCCGGGCACGGCGTCCTCGCTCGGCGTCGCCGACCCGTTGAACCCCGCGGAATCGATCGAAGGCGGCGCCCGCTACCTGGGCCGGCTGATGGATCAGTTCGGCGGCAACACCGAAGACGCGCTCGCGGCGTACAACGCGGGACCGGCGGCCGTGGAGCGCTACGGGGGAACGCCGCCGTACGCCGAAACCGAGAGCTATGTAGGAAAAGTGCTCGGCTATGCCGAAAGCTACCGCCAGGCACATCCCACGAACGTCACGGGAGCACTCGCATGAACCTCGCAATTGCGCCGGCGCCGCCGGCGCCGCCCGCCGATACGTCCGAGCCGCCGAGCTCCGGCGCTCCGCCCGGGGCGTCAGCTCCACCGGGTGCGCCGCCCTTCCACAGCGCACTCGCCGAACACTGGGCCCGGACCGCACCCGCGGAAGGCCAACACCAAACAGGCTCCGAGACGAGTCAGCGCGAACGGCCGACCGTGCGCCACCGCGGAGGGGCAGGCGGCCCCGGAGAAGACGAAGGCGCCGGTGCAAGCGTCGTCCCCGTGACCGACAGGCGGCCCGCGTCGGGCGCGGTCGCGACGCACGCGCGCGTCGCCACGACGGGCGCCGACGCGACGCGCCCCGGCGGGTCCGCGGCGAGCGTCGTCGACGCCGCGAACGCGGAAGCGAGCGCCGCCGATCGCGCCGCCAATACCGCGACGGGCACCGCCGCGGCCACGTCACAGGCCGGCGCAACGGCGCCGGCGGCCGC
>JASLHP010000279.1 GCA_030149625.1 Solirubrobacteraceae bacterium | reverse complement strand
GTCGAGCAGCACGGCGATGCCGTCCGGCAGCCGCTCGAGCAGGCGCTGCAGCTCGCTCATCGCGAGCAGCTCGCCGGTCGGGTCGTTGGGACTGGCGATCGCGATCGCGCGCACGTCCGGCTCGCGGACGGCGGCCTCGAGCAGTGCGTCGACGCCGCCGCTGACACGCACCGCCTGGCCGTGCGCGCGGCGCGCCATGATCGGGAACAGGGGATAGGAAGGCCAGTACGTGAGCAGCTGCTGTCCGGGCTCGAGCAGCGCGCGCGTGGCCGCGCCGAGCAGCTCGGCGGCGCCGTTGCCGAGGATCAGACGCTCGGGATCGACGCCGTGGCGCTCGGCCAGTCGCGCGCGCAGGTCGGCGCCGCTGAGATGCGGGTAGCGGTGCATGCCGCGGCGCGCGACGAAAGTGATCGCGCTGACGATGTGCGGATGCGGCAGCTCGGGCCAAGTGGTCAGCGACAGGTCGAGCGTCTCGACGCGCGCGAGCGCCTTGCGCCGGCGCTCGGCCGCTTCCTCGCGCAGTCCTTCGTTGACCTCCTCCTCTGACATGCCCTCGAATTGGCGGTAGTAGTCGAGCAGGCCCATGGCTGTGAGGTCTTTCTAGCAGCGATCGCCGCGCCCTAGCGGCGGTGTCGGCGACACGTGCTCGCCGAGTCTCTCACTGGCCTCCGCCGCGGACGACGAGGCTCGTGCCGGGCCCATGGATGACCAGGAACCAGAGCATGAAGCCAAGCGCGCACACGACCGCGGTGGCCGCGAAGATGCGGCCGAGGACACCTGTGCGCTGGTCGTGCCCGGCGGCACGGCGCACGAGTATCCAGGCGTCGTCGAGGCGTTTCATCAGCGACAGCGCGCCGAACAGCAGCGCGAACAGGCCAGCGAACGAGACGAGGATGCCGAGGCTGACGCTGCCGGTCAGGTAGTTGGCCTGCGAGCCGAGCCACAGACACGCGATCGGGATCGGTCCCCAGCACAACAGGCACAGCAGCGTGACGCCCGCGAGCATGAGCCCGGCGAGCGAGCCGTCGACGCGTTGGCGTACGTCGCCGCCGCGCTGCGGCAGCGAGCGGAAGCGCACCGGCGCGGTGCCCGGACGGCGTCCGACGAACAGGCCGCCGTTATCTGATGGGTCGGTGCGCATCGCTTCCCATGTTCGCAGGTGAGGCGCCGGTCGTCTGTCAACCGGTGTACAGCGCGTCGAACAGGTCCGCGTAGCGCTCGTTGACGACGTTGCGCTTGACCTTGAGCGTCGGCGTCAGCTCGCCGGTCGCCTGCGAGAGGTCGTGGTCGAGGATCACGAACTTCTTCACCTGCTCCACCTGTGCGTACTTGGCGTTGGCGCGGTCGATCTCCCGCTGCACGAGCGCGTGCACGGCAGGCTCGCGGCACAGCGAGGGGATGTCCTCGGGACGGTTGTGCTCGCGCGCGAAGGCCGGGATCTCTTCCTCGTCGAGCGTGATCATCACGACCGGGTAAGGGCGCTGGTCGCCGTGCATGACCGCCTGCGAGATCCAGCGACACTGCTTGAGGTCGTTCTCCATGTTCGCCGGCGTCAGGTTCTTGCCGCCCGCGGTGATGATGATGTCCTTCTTGCGCCCGGTGATCGACAGGTAGCCGTCCTCGTCGAGCGAGCCGAGATCGCCGGTGTGCAGCCAGCCGTCCTCGACGGCGCCGAAGCTGGTGGACGCCCGGTTGTGGTAGCCGCTGAAGATGTTCGGGCCTTTGATGAGGATCTCGCCGTCGTCGTCGATCTTGATCTCGACGCCGGGCAGCGCGCGCCCGACCGTGCCGAAGCGGTGGTTCTCGACCGTGGAGATGGTCGCGGCGGTGGCCGTCTCTGTCATGCCGTAGCCCTCGAGCACCGGCACGCCGCACGCCCAGAAGAATTCGAGGATCTCTTTGGAGATCGGCGCGGCGCCGCTGGTGGCGCGCCGCACGCTGCCGCCGAAGATCGCGCGGACGTTCTTGAACAGCTGCTCGTCGGCTTCCTCGAAGGGCCCTTTGAGCTCCTCGGGCACCTCTTCGCCGCGGTTGATCATGTCGCGCACCTTCACGCCCAGCTCGATCGCCTTGCGCGCGCGCTCGCGCTCCCGCGGCGGCTGCGCCTCGATCGCGCCGTGCGCGAGCGTGTAGATCTTCTCGAACACGCGCGGCACGGACGGCAGGTAGGTGGGTTTGACCTCGAGCAGCTCGGGGACGATCTGCTTGGTGTCGCCGCCGAAGTACGCGAGCGTGCCGCCGAGGTCGAACACCGCGAGTTGGATCAGCAGCGCGTAGGAGTGCGCGAGCGGCAGGTACAGATAGATGATCTCGTCGCTCTCGATCTCGCCGGCCTCGCCGATCATTTCGATGATCGAGCGGTAGTTGCCGTGCGTGAGCACGCAGCCCTTGGGCGGCCCGGTGGTGCCGGACGTGTAGATGAACGTGAACGGGTCCTCGGGACTCACCGCGGCGCGACGCGCCTCGAGCTCCTCCGCGGCGCGGTCGCGAGCGCGCTCGCGCACCTGCTCGAGCGTGATCGCGCCCAGCGCTTGGGCGGCGGATGCGGAGCCGTTGGCCGCGTCGTCCGTGCTCGACGGGTCGATCACGATCACCGTGCGCAGGTTCGGCACCTGCTCGCGGATCTCGGCGATCTTCGCGAGCTGCTCGTCGTTCTCGCACACGATCGTGCGCGCATCGGAGTCGGCGATCACCCACAGACACTCTTCGGGGGAGTTCGTCTGGTAGATCGGCACGACGACGGCGCCCGCGGCGGTCGCGGCCATGTCGACGTACGACCACTCGGGACGCGTGTTCGCGAGAATGCACAGCCGCTCGCCGGGCTCGATACCGAGGTCGATCAGCCCGAGACCGATCTCCTGGACGATGTCGGCGAGCTGCGCGTAGGTGACGTCGTGCCAGGCGCCGTCGCGCTTGTAGCGCACCGCGACGTGCTCGGCGTGCTCGGCGGCCGAGTGCGTGACCAAGTCTGCGATCGTGCGCGACCCCGTGGTCGACGCGGCGGCCGTGGCCTCCATCAAGACTCCCTCCTCAGATAACTACGCCGAATGAGCTTTGATGTTAGACGCTGGCGGACCGTTTGGATAGGC
>JASLHP010000065.1 GCA_030149625.1 Solirubrobacteraceae bacterium | reverse complement strand
TGGCGGTCGTGGTCGCCGGCATCGTGATCATGGCGTTCGGCGGCGAAACCGACCTCGAGGGCGGTGCAGGAGTCGTGAGCGCCGGCCTCGCGATCTACTTCCTGAACTGGCTGTTCCGTATCGGCGCGGAGGGAGATCGTGAGCGCGACACCGAGCAGGCGGCGCGCGACTACTTCAACGAGCACGGCCGCTGGCCGTCCTGAGCGCCTGAGTACGCGGGCCGTGGCCCGCTGTCGCGAACGACCGCGACGAGCCTTCGGCTGGTCACGACGGGAGTAGAACGGCTCAATTGCGGGCAGGTCGAGCCTGTGACAGATGCGCACAGCACGGTCCTCGGTTTCTCCAGAAGTCCAAGGCGACCGCGCGGCGTCCGCGGGAGACTCTGATGGTGAGCTCGGGGGCGCAGGCACCGGACGTGGATGGATACCGCCCGCAGGCGCCGTTCCTGGACGAGCTGTTCGAGCTCGATGGCACGCCGCGCCAGACGGCGCGCGCGCTCGTCGAGGAGCTGAAGCGGCTGGGCCCTGAGGGATTGATCCAGGCGGGCAGGCGGCGCGATGCGATCTTCATGCAACAGGGCATCACGTTCGAGACGAGCGGCGGCGGCGGGCCGACGCACGAACGCCCGTTTCCGCTCGACCTCGTACCGCGTGTGCTCAGCGGACAGGAATGGCGCGATATCAAGCGCGGCCTCGCGCAGCGCATCCGTGCGCTGAACCACTTCGTCGATGACGTCTACCACGCCCGTGAGATCGTGCGCGAGGGGCTCGTGCCGTGGCGCCTGGTGGCCTCGTGCCCGCAGTTCGCGCGCGCGGTGCATGGCATCCGCCCACCGGGCGGCGTCTACACGCACGTCGCCGGCTGCGACCTCGTGCGCCACTCCGACGGCACCTGGAAGGTGATCGAGGACAACGTGCGCATCCCCTCGGGCATCTCCTACGTGCTGGAGAACCGGGCGGCGATGGCGCGCCTGGTCCCGGAGCTGTTCGCCTCGTATCGCGTGCGCCCGGTCGATCACTATCCGCAACTGCTGCTGGGCGCGCTGCGCTCGGTGGCGCCGTCGGCAGAGAGCGAGGCGACGGTCGTCGTGTGGACGCCCGGGCCCGCCAACCCGGCCTACTTCGAGCACGCGTTCCTCGCGCGCCAGATGGGTGTGGAGCTGGTCGAGGCCTCCGACCTCGTCGTCCGCGACGACGTGCTGTACATGCGCACCACACGCGGCCTGGAGCGCGCGCACGCGGTCTACCGTCGCCTCGACGACGACTTCGCCGACCCGCTCGAGTTCCGCTCGGACTCGCTGCTGGGCGTGCCGGGCCTCGTGCGTGCCTACCGCGCGGGCAGCGTCGCGATCGCGAACGCATTCGGCACCGGTGTCGCGGACGACAAGGCGATCTACTGCTTCGTACCGGCGATGGTCCGCTTCTACCTGGGCGAGGAGCCGATCCTCGAAAACGTCAAGACCTACCTGCTCTCGGACCCGGAAGTGCGCGAGCACGTGCTCGCGCATCTGCACGAACTCGTGGTCAAGCCGACCGGCGAGTCGGGCGGTCGCGGCGTAATGATCGGCCCACACGCCGACGAGCTCGAGCTGCAGCGCATGCGCCGCGTGATCGCGACCCACCCGGAACGCTGGATCGCACAGGACGTCGTGCGCCTGTCAACGGTGCCGACCGTCGGCCCCGACGCGGCGTTGCAGCCACGCCACGTCGACCTACGGCCGTTCGCGGTGTTCGGCGAGCGCATCGACATCGTCCCCGGCGGCTTGACGCGGGTCGCGCTCGAAGAGGGCTCGCTGATCGTCAACTCCTCGCGCGGCGGCGGCTCGAAGGACACGTGGGTACTCGAGGACGGCGACGACGCTGACCGCGGCGGGACGGGTGGTTTTCCGATGTCCGATACGCAGCCGCCGGCGCTGCCGGATCTGAGCTATGGCGAGTGGACGGGCCAGCAGCAGCAGCAGCAACAACAACAACAACAGCAACAGGAACAGGAACATCAGCGACGGGACGGGCAGCACCGCCAGCCGCGGCGCCGGCACGGATCCTCGGGCTGATGCTGGCGCGCATCGCGCATGAGCTCTATTGGCTGGGGCGCAACCTTGCGCGCGCGGAGTTCACCGCGCGCGCAGTCGAGGCGGTTTTCCAGGCCGAGCTGCAGGGGACATCAGAGACGACGCCGGGGGTGAGCTTCGGCTCAGGTGGCCTGCTCGCAATGTTCGGCGACGCGGGCGAGGAGCCGATACGGCCGCGCAACGGCCAGGCGCTCGGCCAGCTCACGCTCGACCCGGAGCGGCCCGGCTCGATGCTCGCGAGCATCGAGCGCGCTCGCGAGGGCGCGCGCAATGTGCGCGACGTGATCAGCGCGGAGATGTGGGAGGCGATCAACACGACCGCGCTGGGCCTGCGCGGCGGCGGGCAGGGATGGGCGGGATTCCAATCGCCCGCGCCGGCGGGGCCGTCGCTCGCGTCGCAGTACGTGAAGGAACGCACCGCGCTGATCTGGGGGGTGGCGAATCGCTCGATGCTGCGTGACGAGGCCAAGTGCTTCCTCGATGCGGGCGGGCTGATCGAGATCTCGGACATGGTGCTGCGGATGCTGCGCGTGGCGCTGCCGGTCGGCGCCTCGACGCCGGTTGACGGACAGGCGGACTCGACCCCAGCCGACGGCCAAGCGCTGATCCTGCTGCAGGCGGTGGGCGGCTTTCACGCCTACCTGCGTGCGGTGACAGCGCCGCCCAACGCGCGCCCGGTGGCACGCTTCCTGCTGTTCGAGCGCGCCTACCCCGACAGCGTGGCCGCGTGCGTGGACTCGCTGCACGAGGTGTTCACGACCGCGGACGCGGGACCGCGCAACTCGAAGCCGGTATTGCGCGTGAGCCGACTCGCGGCCGACCTTGACTTTCAGCGCCGCGCGCTGCCCGATGGAGCGGAGCTGACGGGTATCTGCCAACAGACACAACAGGAGCTTGCGCGCATCGACCAGGATGTGGCCGAGCGCTACTTCGCCGGCGCCGCGACCGCCGGCCTGCGGAGGTGATCCAGACATGCACTTCTCGATCCGCTTCCTGACGGAATACCGCTACGAGCTCCCGGTGACCGACAACCTCAATGCGCTGCGCGTGCGACCCGCGACCACCTCGTCGCAGCGCTGCGACGAGTTCCACACGCGGATCGAGCCCGAGGCACGCGTCAGCCGCCACCTCGACTACTTCGGCACCGAGGTGCTCGAGTTCGGCATACCCACGAGCCACGAGCAGCTGACGATCGACGTGCGCGCGCGCGTCGTCACCTCACCTCCCCAGGAGCCCCCCGAGGGCTCCTGGGCGAGCCTCTCGAGCCCGTCCTACGTAGACGCGGCGGGAGAGTTCGCGCTGCCGTGGCACGACCAACCAGCGCTCACCGGCCTCGAGAGCCTGGAAGCGGCCCTCGACGCGGACAGCCCGCTCGAGACGCTCGAACTGCTGTGCGAGCTAATCCCGGACCGCTTCGAATACCGGCCGGGAGCGACGTATGTGGGCTCCAGCGTGCGCGACCTGCTCGAGCTCGGTGCGGGCGTGTGTCAGGATTTCGTGCACCTCTCGCTGGTGCTGCTGCGCCGGCGCGGCATCGCCGCGCGCTACGTATCCGGTTACCTGTGGGCCGCGCCAGATGGCGACGGCGACAGCACCGATTCGGTCGAGGTGGACACGCACGCGTGGCTGGAGGCGCTGCTGCCGAGCACGGACGGCCGCGGTGAGCCGGTGTGGGTCAGCGCCGATCCCACCAATCGCCGTCTGGCGGGCGAGACGCACGTCAAGATCGGCCACGGGCGCTTCTACGCGGACATCCCGCCGGTGAAGGGGCTCTTTCAAAGCGCCTTTACCGGCGCGCAGTCGCAGCTGACGGCCGCCGTGACGATGTCGCGGCTGGATCCGCAGACGAGCGCGCGCGCCTGAGCGCTCAGCCGTGCGCGCCTGAGCGCTCAGGCGTGATAGCGGGCGGTCACGTCTGTGAACGCCCACGGCGTCTGCGCGATGCCGCCGCAGTCCTCGTCCGAGCTCTCGCGCTCGTTCGTCCCGAACATGATCGAGATCTCGCGACCGGTGCTTAGCAGGTCTGCCGCGCGCGCTCGGTCCGCTCAGCGTCGTCGATCGCCCACGCCAAGCGCTCCATCAGCTGGGCTGCGGCGTGGTCGCTCGCGATGTGCACGGGGTAGACGCGCTCTTCGAGCAGCACGGACGTGTGGCTGGGCTCGGTCTGGTCGGTCGTGACGATGATCCTGGCCATCGGTTTCTCCTCGCCTGGGCTTGGATTGATTTCGGAGCACCATCGGAACGGTTGCGCCGCTCCTTGAGCGTCAGCTAACGAGGACATGAGCGGGCTCTAACGATTCGGGCTCGCGCTTGTAGGATGGTCAAATGGGCATCTTCGAGCGTCTCCGCACCTTGGCCGGCACGTCGCTTGACGAGGAGCAGTTGGACGGGCGCGCCGTGCTCGTCGTCAACGTCGCCTCGCGCTGTGGGCTGACGCCGCAGTACGAGGGGCTCGAGCGTTTGCAGGAGCGCTACGCCGATCGCGGCTTCACCGTGCTCGGCGTGCCTTGCAACCAGTTCGGTGGACAGGAGCCGGGCAGCGCCGAAGAGATCCAGACGTTCTGCTCGACGACCTATGGCGTGAGCTTCCCGATGACGGAAAAGCTCGACGTCAACGGCGCTGCGCGCCATCCGCTCTACGAGACGCTCAGCGCCGTCGAGGACGAGTCCGGAGAGGCGGGCGACGTGCAGTGGAACTTCGAGAAGTTCCTCGTCTCATCCGAGGGCGCTCCGATCGCGCGCTTCCGCCCGGCGGTCGAGCCCGAGTCGGGCGAGCTGACCGCCGCGATCGAGTCCGCGCTGCCGTCCTGAGCCGACACACGGCGCCGTCCCCATGCCGGCGGCGCCGTCCCCATGCCGGCGGCGCCGTCCCCATGCCTGCGGCCGCGTGATCGTCAGGCGCCGGCGACCGCCAGCGACTCGTCGCTGTAGCTCTCGCCGCGCTCGGCCTTCTCGACCAGCGCCGCCGGGGGCTCGAAGCGCTCGCCGTACTTCTGCGCCAGCTCGCGTGCGCGCTTGACGAAGCCGGCTACGCCACCGTTGTAGCCGTTGATGTACTGCAGCACGCCGCCGGTCCAGCCGGGGAAGCCGATACCGAGAATCGAGCCGATGTTCGCGTCGGCAACCGACTCGATCACACCCTCGTCCAGACACCTGACCGACTCCAGCGCCTCGGCGAACAGCATCCGCTCCTCGAGATCCTTCAGCGAGATCGACGCCGGGTCGTCGGTCTCGGGGAACATCTGCTTCAGGCCCTTCCATAGACCCGTGCGCTTCCCATCCTCGTAGTCGTAGTAGCCGGCGCCCTCGAGCTTGCCGGCGCGACCCTCGGCGAGCATGCGGTCGACGACCTGGAATGCCGGACGGTCCTCGAAGCTGGCGCCTTCCGCCTCGATCGCGGCCTTCGTCGCATCGCGGATCTTGCGCGCGAGCTTGAGGTTGAGCTCATCGCTCAGCTGCAAGACCGGCGCCGGGTAGCCGGCCTGGCTCGAGGCCTGCTCGATCGACGGCGCGGGTATGCCCTCCAGCAGCATGCCGACGCCCTCGTTGATGAACGTGCCGATCACGCGGCTCGTGAAGAAGCCGCGGCTGTCGTTGACGACGATCGGCGTCTTCTTGATCTGCCTGGCGAGGTCGAGCGCGCGGTATAGCGTCTCGTCGTTCGTCCTCTCGCCCTTGATGATCTCCAGCAGCGGCATCTTGTCCACCGGGCTGAAGAAGTGCAGGCCAATGAATTCCTCGGGCCGGCTGACACCCTCAGCGAGGTCGGTGATCGGCAGCGTCGAGGTGTTCGACCCCAACAGCGCATCGGGTGCGAGGTGCGGCTCGATCTCGGCGAACACCTGCGCCTTGACGGCTGGGTCCTCGAACACGGCCTCGATCACGAGGTCCGCGCCTGCCGCGGCTGCCGGGTCGGTCGTGGGCGTGATCCGCGCGAGCAGCTCCTCGCCCTGCTCCTGCGTGGAGCGCCCGCGCGAGACGGCCTTCTCGACGAGCGCCTGCGAGTAGCCCTTGCCGCGCTCGGCCGCCTCTTGCGAGACGTCCTTGAGGACGACCTCGATGCCGGCTTTCGCGCACACGTAGGAGATCGCCGCGCCCATCATGCCGGCGCCGAGGACGACGGCCTTCCTGGCGGTGTAGGGCTCGATGCTCTCCGGCCGGCCGCGGTCGCCGTTGACCTGCTGCATGTCGAAGAAGAACGCCTGGATCATGTTCTTGGAGACCTGCCCGACGAGCAGGTCGACGAAGTAGCGGCCCTCGATCTCGATCGCGGTGTCGAAGTCGACCTGCGCGCCCTCGACCGCAGCGGCCATGATGTGGTGCGGCGCGGGGTCGTTGGCGCCCTTCAGCTGCTTGCGCAGGTTCGCCGGGAACGCCGGCAGGTTCTGCGCTAGCTTCGGGTTCGACGGCGTGCCGCCGGGGATCTTGTAGCCCTTCACGTCCCACGGCTGTGATACCTCCTCGCCCGCCTTCGAGGCGATCCACGCCTTCGCTGCCGGCACGAGCTCCTCGCGCGTGGCGACGATCTCATCGAGGATCCCGACCTCTTTGGCCTTGGCCGGGCGCAGACGCTGACCCTGCATCAACAGCTGCATCAGCGCGTCGACGATGCCGATCATGCGCACCGTGCGCACGACGCCGCCGGCGCCCGGCAGCAGGCCGAGCTGGACCTCGGGGAAGCCCATCTGCACCTTCGGGTCATCGACCGCGATGCGGTGGTGGGTCGCCAGGGCGATCTCGAGACCGCCGCCGAGCGCGGCGCCGTTGATCGCCGCGACGACCGGCTTGCCGAGCGTCTCCAGGCGGCGCAGCTGCGCCTTGCCCGCGCGCACCATCTCCGCGAGCTCCGGGGCGTTCTCGGGGGTCGCCTGCTTGAGGTCGTTGAGGTCGCCGCCGGCGAAGAACGTCTTCTTGGCGGAGGTGATGACGACGCCCGCGATCTCGTGCTTCTCCGCCTCCAGGCGCTCGACGGTCGCGGCCATCGATTCGGCGTAGGCCGCGTTCATCGTGTTGGCCGACTGGTTGGGGTCGTCGAGCGTGAGGATGACGATGCCGTCCTCGTCGCGCTCCCATTTGATCGTTGTGCTCTCGGCCATGACTAGATCGCCTCCACGACTGTCGCGATGCCCATGCCGCCGCCGACGCAGAGCGTCGCGAGGCCGTACCTGCCGCCCGTGCGGTGCAGCTCATCGACGAGCGTGCCGAGGATCATGCCGCCGGTGGCTCCGAGCGGGTGGCCCATCGCGATCGCGCCGCCGTTGACGTTGACCTTCTCCATGTCCAGGCCCATGTCCCTGACGAAGCGCAGCACGACGGCCGCGAACGCCTCGTTGATCTCGACGAGGTCAAGCTGGTCGACTGTGATGCCGGCCTTCTCGAGCGCCTTGCGGCTCGCGGGCGCGGGACCGGTGAGCATGATCGTCGGGTCGGCTCCGGAGACGGCCGTAGCGAGAATCCGCGCCTTGGGCGTGAGCCCGAGGTCCTTGCCGGTCTGCTCGTTGCCGATCGTCAGGAGCGAGGCGCCGTCGACGATGCCCGAGGAGTTGCCGGGCGTGTGGACGTGGTCGATCTTCTCGATCCAGTGGTACTTCTGCAGGGCCACCGAGTCGAAGCCGCCCATGTCGCCGATCGCCGCGAACGACGGCTTCAGGCCGCCGAGGGTTTCGACCGTCGTGCCCGGGCGGATGAACTCCTCGCGGTCGAGCACGACGTTCTCGTTGAGGTCCTTGACGGGGATCACCGAGCCGGCGAAGCGGCCCTCGGCCTCGGCCTTGGCGGCGCGCTCCTGCGAGCGGGCGGCATAGGTGTCGACGTCCTCGCGGCTGAACTCCTCGATCGTCGCGATCAGGTCCGCGCTGATGCCCTGCGGCACGAACGAGGTGTCGTAGTTGGTCTCCGGGTCCATCGCCCAGGCGCCGCCGTCGGAGCCCATCGGCACGCGCGACATCGACTCGACGCCGCCAGCGAACACGAGGTCCTCCCAGCCGGAGGCGACCTTCTGCGCGGCGATGTTGACGGCCTCGAGACCCGAGGCGCAGAAGCGGTTGAGCTGCACACCGGCGACCGTGTCGGGAAGCCCGGCCTTGATCGCGGCGGTCTTGGCGATGTCGGCGCCCTGGTCGCCGACCGGCGAGACGCAGCCGAGCACGACGTCATCGACGCGCGCGGGGTCGAGTCTCTCGTTACGGACGAGCGTCTCGTGCATCAGGCCGACGACGAGGTCGACCGGCTTGGTGCCGTGCAGGGAGCCGTTGAACTTGCCCTTGCCGCGCGGCGTGCGAATCGCATCGAAGACGAGTGCGTCGGTCGCTGCCATCGGTGAGACCTCCTGTGTCGTCGAACCGCGGCTGTGGCGCTAGTTCGGATGAGAGCTGGGGGATGAAAGCTCGGGCGGAGCGAGAACCGGCGACACGCTACCACACAAACGTTCATGCGCGAACGCAAATATGTCTAAGATCGCCTCTGATGCCGGCGACCGCCAACCCCGCCCCGCGCCGCAGCCAAGCCGAGCGCAGCGCCACGACGCGCGACGCGCTGCTGGACGCGACGATCGCGTGCCTGGTCGAGGACGGCTATGCAAACACGACCACCAGCCGCGTGGCCGAGCGCGCCGGCGTCTCCCGCGGCGCGCACCTGCACCATTTCCAGACTCGCCAAGCGCTCCTGGCCGCCGCGATGGAACGTCTCGCCGAGCGCCGCGGCGCGGAGCTGCTGGCCGCGGCTGCGGAGTTGCCCGAGGGGCGCGAGCGCCTCGGGCAGGGCCTCGACCTGTTGTGGGCGAGCTATGCGAACCCGCTGTTCCAGGCCGCACTCGATCTGTGGTCGCATGCGCGCACCGACGCCGACCTGCGCGAGCGCCTCGTGCCGGTCGAGCGACGCCTCGATCGCCAGACGCTCGCGATCACCAGGCGGTTGTTCCCCGCGATCGCCGAACAGCCAGACTTCGATCGGCTGATCGAGCTGGCGGTCTCGACGATCCGCGGCCTCGCGCTGCTCGACACGCTGCACCCCGGCGATGCGCGCAACCGCAAGCAGTGGCGCTACAGCCGCGCACGGCTCGTCGAGCTGTTCGAGGCCGCGCTCTGAGCACGCCACGATCGAATAGGCACCCGGCTTGGATCAGCCCGGTTGACAGCCGTCGCGATCCCAACATACTGTTGCATTCGGCATAAGCACTGACGAGAGCTGGCGGCGACGATGCCGCACCGTGGAGCATCGCCGCCGCCCTACGAGAGGGAGGCAGAGACACATGTGGGAAGACACGAGAATCAACTTGCGAGGGCCGCGCTCGCGCACGCGCAGGCTCACGACGCTGATCGTGGCCGTCGCTGTGTGCGCGATGGCCGCTCCGGCGGGCGCGGCTGCGCAGATGCCGTACGTCGCGCTCGGAGACTCATACGTCTCCGGCCCGTTCATCGCACCACCGGCTTCCGAAGCGTCGCTCCTGTGCCTGCAGTCCGCGCGCAACTATCCACATCTGGCCGCGTCCGCGCTCGGCCTGTCGCTGAGGGACGTGAGCTGCGCCGGAGCCACGACCGCAAACCTCACGACCGAAGCTCAATACCCCGGCGTCGCGCCTCAGCTGAACGCGTTGAGCGCGTCCACACAGGTCGTGAGCGTCGGCATCGGCGGCAACGACAACAACCTGTTCTTCGGCACCCTCATCTCATGCGGGGCCGAGGATCTGGTGTTTCCGTTCGGCACGCCGTGCAAGGCGACGTATGGAAACAAACTCGCGGAAGAGATCAGATCCGACGCGCCGATCGTCGGCGCGGCATTCCATCAGATCAAGGTGGATTCTCCATCGGCGAAGGTATTCGTCGTCGGCTACCCGGACATTCTGCCCCAGAGCGGCAACTGCTGGCCGACCGTGCCACTGACCACGGGCGACGTCGCGTACCTGAACGGCGTCGAGAAGGAACTCGACGCGATGCTCGAAAGCGAGGCCGCCGCGAACGGCGACACGTTCGTCAACACCTACACGCCAAGCATCGGCCATGACGCGTGCAAGTCGATCAGCGTGCGCTACATCGAACCGGTGATCCCCGAATCGGATGCATTCTCGGTGCACCCGAACGAACGGGGCATGGAGGCAGACGCGTCCGAGCTGGAGGCAGCGATGCGCGCCGCCGGGATCTCCTAGCGAGCTCGTCAGTCGGCTGTTCCTGGAGCACGCGCGGCGGCGCGCGTGCTCCAGGTCAGCTCTCTCGCCGGCGAGGGCCCGCTACGCTCGCACCGTGACGCCGGAGGAGCTCGCCAACCTCGCGCATCTACGCCGCGCGCGCGACCTGATCGACCGCGAGTACCCGCAGCCACTGGACGTCGCCGCGCTCGCCCGCGCGGCGCTGATGTCGAGCGCACACTTCTCGCGGCAGTTCCGCGCTACGTACGGAGAGACGCCCTATGCCTACTTGATGACTCGCCGCATCGAGCGGGCAAAGGCCCTGCTGCGCCTCGGCGGGCTATCGGTCACCGAGGTATGCGTCGCCGTCGGCTGTACGTCCCTCGGCTCGTTCAGCGCCCGCTTCACCGAGCTCGTGGGCGAGACGCCGACGGCCTACCGAGCACGTGACCATGGCGCGCTCGCGAGCGTGCCGGGCTGCGTCGCCAAGGACCTCACGCGCCCGAGTCGTCGGCCGAGCAGGATCGGAGAAGCGCCCAAGGTGCTGGCCCACTAGCGTGCGGGGCATGAACCTAACTCTCTCCACTTGCTTCGTCCTCGTCCATGACCCCGACCTCGCACTGTCCTTTTACCGCGATACGCTCGGCCTCGAGCTGCGCAACGACGTGGCCCGGGAGGATTTCCGCTGGATCACCGTCGGCGCCGCTTCTCAGCCAGACGTCGCTATCGTCCTCACGAACTACCTGAATGGCAGTCCGGCGGACAGCGAGGCGCTCGCGGCCCTGCTCGCCAAGGGTGCCCTGAATGGCGTCCACTTCCACACTGACGACCTCGACGCCAGCTTCGAGCAGTTGCGCGCCGCTGGCGCCGAGATCGTGCAGGAGCCGACCGACCAGCCGTGGGGCACACGCGACTGCGCGGTGCGTGACCCCTCCGGCAACATGGTGCGGATCGACCAACCACCCGCCGGGTAGCGGTAGCTTGGC
>JASLHP010000149.1 GCA_030149625.1 Solirubrobacteraceae bacterium | reverse complement strand
GCCTGCACCTGCACGGCACGGTGCTGGCGATCGACGATCCCGAGCACCGGGTTGTTCTCGTACACGGTGCCGAGCTTGGTCGCGTAATGGCCGGCGTGGTCGCGTACGACCGGCAGCGCCGACAGCGCGACGACCGAGATCCCGGCGTACACGCCGAGCACGGCGAACAGCACGAGGTTGACCGACTTCGGCACGTCGTGGCCGGGGTCCTTCGCCTCCTCGGCCATGTTCGAGACGGTCTCGATGCCGGTGTAGGCGACCATCGCGACCGACAGCGCGAAGATCAGGTTGTGCCAGCTCGGCGCCGTCCCGAGGTGCACCTGGTCGACGAGCAGCGACGGGTTCAGCACGAGCACGACGCCGAAGCCGACGAGCAGCACCTGCGTGCAGAGGTCGGCGACGGCGAGGAACAGGTTGAGCTTCGCCGACTCGCCCAGCCCGCGGATGTTCAGCCAGGCGAGCAGGGCGACGACGATCAGGCCGCCGAAGATGTCGTCCGGGTTGTGCTTGAGCGCGCCGAGCCCCGGGAAAGCACTGAGGTAGTGCGGCACGAAGAACGCGGAGATCGCGATCGTGAGGATGTAGTCGAGGCTGAGCGCCCAGCCGGCGAAGAACGAGACGACGTCGTCGAAGGCGTGACGCGCGAACGACGAGGAGCCGCCGGCTTCGGGGAACATCGAGGCGCCCTCGGCATAGGTTTTTGCCGTCAGCGCGAACAGGCCCCCAGCGAACACGAACACCAGCGGCGTGAGCCCAAGGGCGTGCGCGGCGACGAGGCCGAGCGCGTAGTAGATCGAGGACCCGACGTTGCCGTAGGCGGTCGCGAACATGCCCGAGACGCCGACCGACTTGCGCAGACCATGCTCTGAGAGGCGTGCCATCTAGCTGATCTCCTCGACGCCGCGAGCAGCTGCTAGGACGCCCAGCTCCACCTCATCCACGCTAGACGCTCGACCGTCAAGCTCGTATGAAGAATCCGCCCCTATGCATTCAGATTTCACAAAGATCGTGACGATCGTGATCTGCGATACCCAGCGATCGCGAGCTCGCCGAGCTAGCCGCTGAGGCGATAGCCGATGCCCGAGTCCGTGCGGATCAGTCGCTGGTCATGTCCGCCGCTGTGCAACTTGTTGCGCAGGTTCGCGATGTGCGTTCGCAGCACCGGTGTGGCGTCCGCGTGCTCCGGCCCCCACACCTCGGTCAGCAGCTGCCGGTGCGTCATCAGCAGACCGCGGTTTTGCACCAACACCCGAAGCAGCGAATACTCCGTCGGCGTCAGGTGGACGTCGACGCCGGCGACCGAGACGGCGTGCGCCGCCAGATCCACCGTGACCGCGCCGATCTCCACGCGGGGCTCACCGGATCCCGCGTGGGCTCGCCGCAGCGCCGCTTTGACGCGGGCCACGAGCTCCCCCGGCCCAAACGGCTTGGTCACATAATCGTCAGCGCCCTGCGCCAACGCCTCGATCTTCGTCTGCTCGTCACTGATAGCCGAGAGCACCAGGATCGGCATCTCGCTCCATTCCCGCAGGCGCCTGCAGACATCGATGCCATGACGATCCGGCAGCAGCAGGTCGACGATCGCCAGATGGGGAGCCTCGACGGCGGCCCTGTCGAGGGCTTCCTCGCCGGTCGAGGCGATCAGCGCCTCATACCCGGCATCGCGCAGGATCAGGCTCAGGGCGCGGCGAATCTGCGGATCGTCGTCGCAGACAAGGATCCGCCCTTCTGACATCAAGCCGCGCCCATGTCCGCGCCGGCGTCGAGCGCCTCGGGCTCGTCCGCTTCAAGCGGGAGCTCGACGACGAAGCTGGCGCCCTGACCAGGAAGCGACTCAACGCTGATTCGCCCGCCGTTGAGCTCCAGGAACCCGCGCGTGATCGCGAGCCCGAGACCCGAGCCAGGATGACGATCGGCATCGTCCGCGGCCCGATAAAACGGCAAGAAGATACGCTCCTGCTCCCCGGGCGCAACACCCGGCCCTTGATCGACCACCAGCACCCTGATCCGATCGTGGACAGCGCGTGCCCTCACCGAGACCGGCTTCTCGCCCGAATAGCGCGCGGCGTTCTCGAGCACGTTTGCGAACGCCCGCTCCAACTGCCCTGGATCGCCTCTCAGCAGGGGCATGCCGGCCTGCACCGAGAGCTTGAAGACCTCCGTCTCGTCGCTCACCTGCTCGATCGCCTCCTGCAAGACCTCGTCGATCGAATACCAGACAAGCCGCGGCGAGGCATGCCCGGCCTGCAACCTCGAGAGATCCAGGAGCTTCTCGATCAGCCGCCACAGACGCGTCGCGGCGTCGAGCACCTGCTCGCGCACCTCGCCCACGTTCTCGCTCGTCGGTCGCCGCGGGTCGAGCGCAGTCGCCGCCATCAGGATCGCCGTCAACGGCGTGCGAAGGTCATGCGACACCGAGCGCAGCACCGCCGTCTTCAGCTCATCGCTGCGACGCAGCGCCGCCGTCTCCACGACCTCCTCCTGCAACTCGGTGCGGTGCAGCGCCGCCGCGAGAATCGACTCGAGCGCGGGCACCACGCGAGCGGCGATGCGCGTGCGCTCCGCGCTCGACAGCGTGCTCGGCAACAGCAGCGTGCCGATCGGTCGCTGCGCACCGCGCAGCGCAAACGCAAGCCGCTCCTCACCGCCCGTCACCGAGCTTCGTGAGATCGCCGCCGAGGCAACGCCGAGCGCCATCGCCAATCGTCGCGCCGCCAGCTCAAGCGCGCGCTCGAGGTCATCGCTGCCGAGCAGCAGCCGCGCCAGCTCCGCCGACAGGTCGGCCTCCTGACGGCGCTGCTCGGCCTCGAGGCCGCGCGCCCGCGCAAGCTCGGCGAGCAGGCCGGTGGCGGCCGCGACCACGACGAACGTCACCAGCGCGACCCACTCACGGTCATCCGCCAGCGCGAAGTGACCCCCCGGCGGCAGATGGAAGAAGTTGAACGCCGCCGCGCTGAGCACGCTCGTGCCGACGCCGAACAACAGACCCCAGAACATCGAGACGACCACGACCGGGAGCACGTACAGGACCCCGAGCGAGAGCACCGGCGTGATCTGCTTCAGCGGGTACACAGCCAGCGTTGCGGCGCTTACGCCGGCGAGCGCCGCCAAGACTCCGGCGAACGGCGACGGCCGCTCAGACTTCAATAGCATCGGAGACAGT
>JASLHP010000146.1 GCA_030149625.1 Solirubrobacteraceae bacterium | reverse complement strand
TCGCTCGCCACTTCAGCCATCTGCTCACGCCGAACGGGCGCAAGATCCTCGTCGCCGAACCCGCAGGCAAGCTCGTGCCGCCCGGCGAATACCGCGTTGGCGTCAGCCTGCACGCGCGCGCTCAGCAGGTGCTGCTGCCGCGCAGCTTCGCGCTGGTGAAGCCGTGAGCGCCCCGCTCGCGGCCAACCTGCCGAGCACGGGCACGCTCGTCGCAGGAGTCGCGATCGCGCTGGCGCTGATCGCGGCGCTCGCGGCGGCGATGCGGCGCCATCGAGATGCGTTCGCGTTGCTGGTGTTCCTCGCGCTTCCCTTCAGGCTGCCGATCTCCGCCGACGGCAGGACGGTCAACTTGCTGCTGCCGCTGTACCTGGTGGTCGCGGCGGGGACGCTCGTGCACCTGCTGCCGCGGCTCGCGAGCAAGCGCGTGGGCGTCGGCCGACCGCCGTCCACGCCGAGCGCTTGGCTCTCGCCGCGCGGCGTCGAATGGCTGCTGTTCATCTCGATCGGCGTGTACGCGCTGCAGACGCTGTACTCGGGCGACCGCGCCAAGGCAGCCGAGAACATCGCGTTCTTCTACGTGCCGTTCGCGCTGCTGTTCCTGATCCTGCGCGACGCGCGCTGGACGCGGGAGCTGTTGCTGCGCTGCCTCGCGCTCGCGGTCGCGCTCGCGGTGCTGTTCGCGGGAGTCGGGTTCGCCGAGTATTACCGCAAGACGCTTTTCCTGAACCCGAAAGTGGTCGCCGCGGATCAGTACGACAACTACTTCCGCGTCAACTCGGTGTTCTTCGACCCGAGCATCTATGGGCGCTTCTTGGCGCTCGTGATGCTCGCGGTGACGGTCGTCGTGCTCGTAGGACGGCGACCGTTGCCCGTCGAGTCTCGCCGCGACGCCACGGGCCCCGCGGCGAGCGCCGATCGCAGGCGGCGCGACGCGCTCGCCGGCGCGACTGTGCTCGCGTGGCTGCTCGCGGGCCTCGTCACCAGCTTCTCGCAATCGAGCATCGCCGCGCTGTTGCTGGGGTTGGCGGTGCTCGGCGCATGGTGCTGGGGCGCGCGCGCGACGATCTACGCGGCGGGCGCCCTGCTCGCGCTGGCCGCGGCGATCGTGCTGCTGGCGCCCGCGAGCCTGCACTTCGGCCTGAAGGGCTCGAGCGGCTCCGCCAGCAACGCCACCAGCGGCCGCGTCACGCTGATCACCGGCGGCCTCGACCTGTTCGCCGCGCGTCCGCTCGAGGGCTACGGCTCGGGCTCGTTCGAAACCGAGTACAAACGTCACAGCAAGGCGTCGGCGGCGAGCGCCGCCAACGCCACGTCGGCCTCGCACACGATTCCGATCACGATCGCCGCCGAGCAGGGCATCGTCGGGCTCGCCGTCTATGTCGCGTTGCTGGCGGCGGCGTTCGCGGTCCTCTTCCGCGGCGCCGGCCGCTCGCCACCGCGAATCGCGATCGCGGCCTGCTTCGCGGCGCTCGTGCTGCACACGTGGGCCTATGCCGACTTCCTCGAGGACCCATTTACGTGGACGCTGTTGGCGCTGGGGATCGCGCTCGCGCGCCAGCAGCAGCCCGGCGCGCCAGGCGTCGCGCGGGCGGGCACAGCCGTGCGCGCCGCCGGCGCGACGGGCAGTAGCTTCTGAGCCGTGCTCGGCTACCTCAAGCGCCTGGTCACGACCGGCGCGGCCTACCAGTTCGGGGACATCCTCGCCAAGGGCCTCGCGCTGCTGACGGTGCCGCTGTACACGCGCCACCTCGACACGAAAGCCTATGGCGCCGCGGAAACGCTGCTGACTACGGTCATCCTCTTCAGCATCCTCGCGCGCGCCGGCATCGGCGAAGCGTTCATCCGCTTCTACTTCGACGACGAGGACGCAGCGCGCCGCGATCGCATCGCGCGCACGGCGAGCGCCGCCGTCGCATGGACGACGACGCTCGGCTCACTGCTGGCGCTCGCGTTCGCCGGGCCGCTCTCGCGCCTCTTGCTCAGCTCCGAAGACCCGCTGCTGTTCGATTGCGCGGTGCTTGGACTGTGGGCGTTCACGAACCTCGAGATGCTCTACGCACAGCTGCGCGTGGACGAGCGCAAGCGCACGTATGTCTACGCGTCCGGCGCCAACGTCGCGATGACGGTCGTGTTCACAGTGCTGCTGGTCGTGTTCGCCAAGCAGGGCGCGCGCGGTCTGCTGCTCGGCAATTTCGGAGCATCGGCCGTCGTCGTGCTGGGCTTGTGGTGGACGCTGCGCGGGCGCGTCTCGCTGAGGGTGAGCGCGAGCGACCTGCGCGCGATGCTGCGCTTCGGGCTGCCGACGGTTCCGGCAGACGCGAGCGTGTATGCGCTGCAGGTGGCCGATCGCTACTACCTGTTCAGGGTCTTCTCCCAGAGCGCCGCCGGCCAGTACGCGATCGCGATCAAGCTCGCCACCGTCGTGTTCGTCGCCGTACGCGGCTTTCAGTACGCGTGGCCGCCGCTGGCGTACTCGATCGAGAGCGACGAGGAGGCGGCGCAGCTGTACTCGCTCGTGACCACCTACTACGCGCTGGCGACAGGGGTCGTCGTCTGCGCGGTGGCGCTGCTCGGACGCTGGATGGTGCGGCTCCTGGCGGCGCACGAATACTTCGGCGCGTATCGCGCGCTGCCGTGGCTCGCGCTCGGCTGGGCGCTGTACGGCCTGTATCTGGTGTTCGTCGCGATCTCCGGTCGCGCGCGGGTCACGTCTCGCAACTTCCCCGCCGGCGCCGCCGGCCTCGCGGTCAACGTCGTGCTCCTGCTCGTGCTCGTGCCCGACGACGGCGCCGGGCTCGGCCTCGCCGGCGCCGGGATCGCGTTGTGCGGCGCGTACGTGGCGATGCTGATCGTCATGTACGCGCTGACCCGCGGTCTCTTCGAGATCGGCTTCGAGTGGCGGCGCCTGGCGCAGCTCGTCGCGATCCTGCTCGCCGTGGCCCTGTCGGGCGAGCTGCTGCTGCCGAGCCACGGTGTCGCCGGGCTGGCGCTACGCGTCGCGTGGCTCGGCTTCGTGCCCGTGACGCTCGTGCTCACGCGCTTCTTTCATCCCCACGAGCGCGCGCAGGCGGCCGCGCTCGTGGCGGACGCGCGCCGCCGCGTGACGCGCTTTCGCGCCAGCCACGGCGAAGTCGAGGCGTACGCTGAGGACCCACTCAAGGATGTGTGACGGCCCGACCGCTTGGCTGGGTGTCTAGCCGGCCAATTATTGGCTCAAGAAAGCGACATTCGCAGCCGATGCCTGGCTTGTCGTGCAGGAGCTGCAAGTCAAGCCATCCCCCCGGGCGGGCGCCAAGGAGCGTCGGCGACGCGCCGAGGCGTTGAGCCGCCACCGCGCCGACGCGCGCGTGAAGAGCCTCGCCGAGGCTGGCGAGCTCGCGTATCTGCGCGAGCAGCTGCGCTTGGCCGCGCGGCTGACATCGGAGCTGGCGGGCAAGAGCGACGTCAGGGAGATGGCACAGCTCGTCGTCGCCGAGCTGCACGAGACGTTCGCTTTCTATCTCGCGGCGATCCAGCGCCTCGACGACGACGGCGTTCTGCGCCTGGTCGCCGGCCGCGGCCCGCTGGCGGAGGTGATGACGGAGTTCCTGCTCACCGAGCAGCCCGTCTCGGAGGGCGTCAACGGCAAGGTCGCCCGCTCCGGGCAGACGCAACTGATCTCCGACACCCGCGAGGACCCGGACTACATCGTGCGCGACCCCACGACCGACCCGCGCGCTGAGCTGGCGGTGCCGGTGCTCGTGGACGGGGCGGTGTGGGGCGTGCTGAACATCGAGGCGACCGATCCGGGCGCGCTCGCCGAGCCCGACGCGGTGCTCGTCGAGGCGATCGCCGCGAGCTTCGGCGCGGCGGTGCACCGCGCGCAACTCGTCGCCGACCTCGAGGGCGCGTTCACGACCACCTTGGCCGCGCTGACGAGCACGGTCGAGGCCAAGGACGACTACACCGCCTGCCACGGCGAGGACGTCGCCGTGCTCGCCGAGCGCGTCGCGCTGCGCATGTCGCTGTCGAACGCGCAGGCGCGCGACGTGCGCTACGCGGCGATGCTGCACGACCTCGGCAAGGTCGCCGTGCCGAGCGAGATCCTGCTCAAGCCGGGTCCGCTGACCGACGAGGAGTGGGTGACGATGCGCAGCCACGCCGCGATCGGCGGCGAGCTGGTCGCGCGCATCGACGCCTTCGCGCATCTCGCCCCGGCGGTTCGCGCGAGCCACGAGCGCTGGGACGGCGGCGGCTATCCGGACGGCCTCGCCGGCGAGGCGATCCCGCTTGCCGCGCGCATCATCTCCGCATGCGACACGTACGACGCGATCGTCACCGATCGTCCGTACCGCCCAGCGCGCTCGGCGCTGGAGGCGTGCGAGGAGCTGCGCCGGGTCGCCGGCACGCAGCTCGACGCGGACGTCGTCGACGCGGTCGTGACCGAGCTCGCCGCGTGCTGAGCACGACTCGCCCCCGCCGCGCGGCCGAGCTCTCCGAGCCGTCCACGTGCCGCTGTAGGCTCGCTGGCGTGAGCTGTCCGCGGAGGATAGGGGCGGTCGCGACGCTCGTCGTCGCCCTGTGTCTGTGCGCTTTTTCCGGCGCCGCGTTCGCCGGCACGCTCACGGTGACGAGCACGGCCGACTCGGGCGCCGGCTCGCTGCGTGCGACGATCGCGGGCGCGAGCGCCGGCGAAACGATCCTGGTTCCCGCGGGCGACTACGAAGTCACGAGCGCGGAGCTCTCGATCGAAAAGAACCTCACGATCGTGGGAGCCGGCGCCCGGCACACGAGCATCGACGCGAAGAAGACGCACCACGGCCTGTTCGAAGTCAAGGGCGGCGCCGTCACTTTCGAGAAGCTGAAGATCACGGGCGCCGAACAGCTCGGCGGCGAGGGCGGCGGCATCGCGCTGCTCGGCGGCGCGGCGGCGCTCGAGGAAGTGGAAGTGACGGCTGACTCCGTCACCACCGGCGGCGACGGGGGCGGCATCTACGCGGCGAGCGGGACGCAGCTGACGATCGACGCGAGCACGATCTCCAACAACCTGGCCTACAACGGCGGCGGTCTCAACACGAGCGGCACGACGACGATCGAAAAAAGCACGATCGCGGGAAACGACGCCGGCAGCAGCACCCGCAACGGCGACGGCGGCGGGCTCCAGAACGGCGGCTCGCTGACGCTCGTCAACGACACGATCGCCAAGAACGAGTCCTTCAACGGATCCGAGAGCGGCGGCGGCATCTGGGGCGACAAAGTCTCGGCCAAGAACACGATCGTCGCGGAAAACAGCGACAACTCGACGGCGATCGACAACTGCACGGAGGCCCTCGAATCCAAGGGCCCGAACCTGGAGAACGGCACCGAATGCGGCTTCGCGGCCCACGGCGGCCTCAGTAAAGCGGCGCCGATACTCGGAGCGCTCGCGGACAACGGCGGCGAAACCGAAACCATGGCGCTGGCGGCGGGAAGCCCGGCGATCGACGCCGGCACCGGCGAAGGCTGCCCGGCGAGCGATCAGCGCGGCGTCAAACGGCCGCAGGGCATCGCCTGCGACATCGGCGCATACGAGTTCCAGACCGTCGCCGACCTCAGCGTCACGCAGAGCGCGTCAACGACGACGCTCGGCGCCGGGGGCGATGTGACCTATACCTTGAAGGTCGTCAACAACGGGCCCGAAGGCGCATCCGGAGTGACCGTGCAGGACACGCCGCCGCCTGACTCGACGCTCGTCTCGGCCGTGCCGTCGCAGGGAGCGTGCAGCGGCTCCGCCCCGCTGAAGTGCGCGCTCGGCGCGCTCGCGTCCGGTACCGCCGCGACCGTGACGCTCACCGTTCAGCTGAACCAGAGCGGCACAAGTACCAATACGGCGAGCGTCGGCAGCGAAGCGACCGACGACGACGAAGCCAACAACCAGTCGCAGCTGACGGTGACGGTGATGGCGCTCGCCGGCAAAGGACCGCCGCCGTCGCGGCCGCCGGCTCCGGCGATCACGCTGCTCGCACAGTCACACGCGGTCTGGCTGGAGACGAAGAGGCACGGAGCGCGCAAGCACATACCGGTAGGCACGAAGCTCTCGTTCACGCTGAACGAAGCGGCGGCGGTGACGCTGAGCTTCGTGGAGCGCCCGCCCGGACGGATCGTCAAACATCGCTGCGTCGCGCAGACGGTCAAGAACAAACACGCGCAAGCGTGCCGTCGCGCGGTCACGCGCGGCGCGCTCGCCTTCAGCGCCAAGGCCGGCGCCAACGAGCTCAGCTTCGCCGGACGCGTGCCACACACGGGACTGCTGCCCGCGGGCATCTACACGCTCACCGTGACGGCCGTCAATGCGGCCGGCACGCACTCGATGCCCGTGACGCTCACGTTCACGATCGAGTGAGTCTCGCCGAGCCGTGTTGCGCGGCTGCTCAGCCGCGCGCGTTGTACTCCGCGGCCGCCTCGCGCAGGCCCTCGCCGCGGTCGGGGTGCAGCGCCGCGGCGACGTGCAGCCGGTAACGGCGCGGGTCACGCCCCGGAAGCGCGAGCGCCGCGAGCGCGCGCAGCGCGTAGCTCCAGGCTGTCAACCAGCGCACCGTCCGCGCCGCCCGCGTCGAGTGGTGCTTGCGCATGTACATGTCGCGACCGCGTGCCAGTTCGACGATCCTGCGCTCGGGCAGCGCGCCGGTCGCGAGCTGCTCGTGGTGAACGGCCACGGCCAGCGGCACATACACGCTGTGCCAGCCCGCGTCACGCAGGCGCCGCGCGAAGTCGACCTCGTCGGAGTAGACGAAGAAGTCAGGATCCAGATAGCCGACCTGCGCGGCGGCCTCGCGACGTACCAGCAGCGCCGAGGACTGGCACCAGTCAACCTCGCGCACGCGTGTCCCACGACTCTGCACCGTGTAGAGACGGTGCAGCATCAGCGCGCCCGCGAGCGCCGTGGCGACCGTCGGAAAGCGCCAGGCGCACGCCTGCGCGTGCCCGTCGGGACGCAGCAGCCGAGCACCGGCGCACGCGGCTCGCGGGCGCTCCTCGAGCTCCCGCCACAGCGCGAGCGTTGCTCCGGGACGCAGCTCGGAGTCCTCGTTGAGCAGCAGTGCGTAGCGTCCGCGCGCGCGGAGCAGCAGCTCCGAGTCATTGAGCGCCTTGCCGCGGCGCTCGTCCAGCGCGAGCGTCGCGTCCACAGCCGGGTGCTCGCGCGCGGCCGCCGCGGAGCCGTCGCGCGAGCCGTTGTCGAGCACGAGCACCTCGACCGCGAACGGAAGCGACTCCCGCTCGCGCGCGATCGCGTCCAGACCCCGCACCAGCAGCTCTCGCTGCGAGGTGTTCACGACGCAGTAGCTCAGCTCGATCCGCGGCACGCTGAGCGGACCCTACTTTCAACCACGTGCGCGCCGATACGCGCCCCGCGCTGCCCGCTCGAGCCGGTGGGCCGCGCTTGCGACTGCCGCCGCGCATAACCTCTAGCGATGCGAGCGCTCGAGCAGCTACGCGAACGGATGGCCGAGCTGGCCGATCTCGGCGCGGTGCAGATGCTCGCCGGCTGGGATCAGCTGGTGATGATGCCAGCCGAGGGAGCGCCCTCGCGCGCGCAGCAGTTGGGCACGCTCGCGCGCCTCGCCCACGAGCGTGCCACAGCCGCGGACATCGGCGAGTGGCTCGAGCAGATCGAAACGGAGGCCGACTCAGCGGGCCTCGACGAGCTCGACCGTGACCTCGTGCGCGTGGCGCGCCGCGACTGGGAGCGCGCGCGGCGTGTACCCGATGAGCTCGCTGTCGAGCGCGCGCGCGCCGAGGCGGATGGCCAGGAGAGCTGGCAGCTGGCGCGCGCAAACGACGACTTCGCGGGGTTCATCCCCGCGCTCGAGCGCAACGTGGAGCTCGCGCGCGCCTACGGCGAGTGCGTGGCGCAGGATGGCGAGAGCCGCTACGAGGGCCTGCTGAGCGACTTCGACTTCGGTCTGCGCACGCACGAGCTGCGGCGGGTGTTCGGTGCGCTCGCGCGAGAGCTGCCGCCGCTGGCGGCCGCCGCGAGCGCGCACTCGCCTCGTCGCACGCTGCGGGTGCCAGTCGCCGCGCAGCAGGCGGCGGTGGCGGGCACGCTGCGACGGCTCGGGGTCGACGATGCGAGCTGGCGCGTCGACGTCTCCACGCACCCGTTCACGGCGTGGGTCGGGCAAGGAGACTCGCGCGTGACGACGCGCTACAGCGACGGCGACGTCGAGTCTCTGCTCAGCTCGCTGCACGAGTACGGCCACGCGCTGTACGAGCGTCAGGTCGACACGGCGCTCGACCGCACGAATCTCGGCACCGGGACCTCGATGTCGATCCACGAGTCCCAGAGCAAGCTGTGGGAGAACCACGTCGCGCGCAGCCCCGCGTTTGCCGAGGTGCTCGTGGCGGAGTTGGGCGCTGGCGGCTACTCGGTGTCGGCTTCCGACCTGCACGCGACGCTCGTCGGTGTCGAGCCCTCGCTCGTGCGCGTGTCCGCCGACCCGCTCACATACCCGCTGCACATCGTCGTGCGCTTCGAGCTCGAGCTCGCGCTGATCGAAGGCGACCTCGCCGTGCCCGATCTGCCCGCCGCGTGGCGCGAGCAGATGCAGCGGCTGCTCGGCGTCGACGTTCCCTCCGACGCGCTCGGCTGCCTGCAGGACGTACACTGGGGCGCGGGCGCATTCGGCTACTTCCCCAGCTACGCGCTCGGCTGCCTGATCGCCGCGCAGCTGTGGGAGTCGCTCGAGACGGACCTCGGCCCGCGCGAGGAGGACCTGCGTCGAGGCGAGCTCGCATCGATCCAGAGCTGGCTCGCCGAGCACGTGCACCGCTTCGGGCGCAGGCTGGACACGATGCCACTGGTCGAGCGGGCCACCGGCCGCGCGCTCGAGATCACGCCGTTCCTGCGCTACGTCGCGCCGCTCGCGGGGCGTTGAGCGACCGGAACGCCACGGGCCGATGCGCACCCACGTCGTAGACCCCTCGGCCTACACGCCGCCCTACGACCACGCGCTCTGCCGCGCGCTCGGCGCCGCGGCCGCCGACGTCGAGCTGTACACCAGCCACTTTGCCCACGGCCCCGTCGCGGCGCCCGAAGGCTACGCGCGTCGCGAGCTGTTCTACCGCCTCGCGGCGCGCGTGACGAACGCTCGCGCCCGCCGCGCCGTCAAGCTCGCCGAGCACGTGCCCGACATGCTGCGCTACCGTCGCGCCGCGCGCGTCGCCGACGTCGTGCACTTCCAATGGCTCGCCGTCCAGCACCTCGACGGGCGACTGCTGCCCGCTGGGCGCCCGCTCGTGCTGACCGCGCACGACGTGCTGCCCCGCGAGGCGCGAGCGGGCCAGCGCGCGGCGCAACGGCGCCTGTACGGACACTTCGACGCGGTCGTAGTGCACTCCGAGCACGGCCGCCGGCGGCTGACGGACGAGCTGGGTGTCGATCGCGCGCGCGTGCACGTGATTCCGCACGGCGTGTTCGAGCACCTCGCGACTGCGACTGCAACCGCGCCGATCGCGCCGCCGTTTGAGACAGACAAGCCCGTCGTCCTGTGCTTCGGGCTGATGCGCCCGTACAAGGGCATCGACCTGCTGCTCGAGGCGTGGCATGGCATCGAGGGCGCAGAGCTGTGGATCGCCGGTGCGCCGCGCATGGACATCGCCCCGCTTCGCGCCGCCGCCTCGCCGGGCGTCCGTTTCGTGCCGCGCTTCATCGGCGACGGCGAGCTGCCAGCCTACTTCCGCCGTGCCGATCTGGTCGTGCTCCCATATCGCGAGATCGATCAGTCGGGCGTGCTGTTCACGGCGCTCGCCTTCGGCAAGCCGCTGCTGCTCAGCGACGTCGGCGGGTTTCCCGAGATCGCGGCGACGGGCGCCGCGCGCACGTTCGCCGCCGGCGACGCGGCGGCGCTTCGCGATGCGCTCGGCGAGCTGCTCGACGATCCGCCCGCGCGGGTCGCGCTCGGCACCCGCGCCCGCGAACTGGCAGACGGCGAGCACTCGTGGGAGTCCGTCGCGCGACGGACGATCGCGCTGTACGAGGCGCTGCTGAACGGCTGAGGCGCCTGCTCGGCGAGAATCACATCGTGCTTGCCCTCGAGGTCCTGTTCTGGCTGTGCGCCGCGCTGATCGTGTGGACGCAGCTCGGCTACGCCGCGCTGCTCGCGCTGCTCGCGCGCGTGCTGCCCGGCGCCGGACCGGCCCCACGCGAGCGACGCGCCCGCCCGAGCCCCGACGGCGAAGCAGCCAAGACCTCGCCGCCGCCGTCCTCGCCCCCGTCGCTCTCGGTGATCGTGGCCGCACACGACGAGCAGGAGGTGATCGCCGCGAAGGTCGCCAACGCGCTCGCCCTCGACTACCCGCGCGAGCGCCTGCAGGTGATCGTCGCGTGCGACGGCTGCACCGACCAGACCGCGGCGCGCGCGCGCGCGGCCGGCGCCGATCTCGTGCTCGAGCTCGCGCGCGGCGGCAAGATCCGCGCGCAAGACGCCGCCGTCGAGCGGGCCAGCGGCGAGATCGTCGCTTTCTCCGACGCCAATGCGGTGTGGGAGCCGGACGCGGCTCGCTCGCTCGTCGGCGCGTTCGCTGACCCGCGCGTCGGCTACGCGTGCGGGCAGGTGCGCTTCACGCAGGCCGACCCCGGCGGCGGAAATCAGGAGGGCGTGTACTGGCGCTACGAGCTCGCCGTGCGCGCGCTCGAGTCGCGGCTGTCCTCGATCACCGCCGGCAACGGCGCCATCTACGCGACGCGACGCGACTCCTACATCGTCGTCGACCCGATCATGGGGCATGACCTGTCGCTGCCGTTCAACACGGTCAAGCGCGGCCTGCGCGCCGTGTACGTGCCCGTCGCGCGCGCCAGCGAGAAGATGGTGCCCTCGCTCGGCGGCGAGTTCGCGCGCAAGCGGCGCATGATGAGCCACACCTGGCCGATCGTCCTGCGCGGCGGCATGCTGTCCCCGCGCGGCTACACGCCCGGCTACGCGTTCATGATCCTCTCCCACCGGCTGCTTCGCTACGGCACGCCCGCGCTGCACCTGATCGTGCTCGCCGCCAACGTCGCGCTCGTCGCGAGCGGCCACGGCTTTCCTTACAACCTCACGCTCTATCTCCAGGGACTCGTGCTCGTCGGCGCGGCGCTCGCCGGGGTGATCCCGCTGCGTGGCGCCCTGATCGCCCGCTACTACGTGCTGACCACGGCTTCCCTCGTCGCCGGCCTGTGGGACTGGCTTCGGCACGGCACCGACGCCCATTGGGAGGTCGCCGAGGGCACGCGCTGAGCCCGATCCGGGCCCGACGCGGCAGGTGCCGCCGAGACCCGCTGAGACGTCGTGAGGGCCCGCTGCGAGAATCCCCGCCGTGATCCGCCGCGCCGTTGATGTGGTCGTGTCCGCGCTCGCGCTCGCGGTGAGCGCGCCCGTGCTCGCGCTCGCGGCGCTCGCGATCCGCTTGGAGACCCCCGGCCCGATCATCTACCGCCAGCGCCGCAGCGGCCTGCACGGCCGCGAGTTCGACGTCGTCAAGCTGCGCACGATGGTGGACGGGGCCGAGCACCACGGCGCGGGCCTTGCGATCGCCGAGACCGACGCGCGCATTACGCGCGTCGGCGCCGTCCTGCGCCGCACGTCGCTGGACGAGTTGCCGAACCTGGTGAACGTGCTGCGCGGCGAGATGTCGCTGATCGGGCCGCGGCCGACGCTGCCGGTGCAGGTGGCGCAGTACAGCGAGCGTCAACGCGGGCGCCTCGCGGTGAAGCCGGGCATCACCGGCTGGGCGCAGGTCAACGGCCGCGCGTCGCTGCCATGGCCGGAGCGGATCGAGCTCGACCTGTACTACATCGAGCATCGCTCGCTGGCGCTCGACCTGCAGATTCTCAGGCGTACCGTCGCGATCGTGCTTGGCGGCTCGGACCTCTACAAGGGCGCGGCGGGCGGCTGGGAGGGCAAGCTGTGAGCGGACGGTTCGCGACCCCCGCGCCGCCGCCGGGCGACCGGCCCGCGATCCTGTTGACGGGAACGGGCAAGCGCTACGACATCGTCTCCTGCTTCGCGGCGCAGACGCTGACGATCGCGGCTGACCCCTCGCCGCTGGCCCCCGCGCAGTACGCGGCGCACGTGCGGGTCGCGGTGCCACGCATGGACGACCCCGGGTACGTCCCCGCCCTTCAGGCGCTGTGCGAGCAGCACGGGGTCGGCGCCGTGCTGCCGCTGACCGATCTGGACATCGAGATCCTGGCTCGCGCGCTCGAGGAACGACGGCTTCCCGCGCTCGTGCCGTCGTCGGCGGTGGCGCGCGCGACCTACGACAAGTACGAGACGCACCTGCTGCTGGCACGGCTCGGCCTGCCTTCGCCGCCGACGGCGCTGGCGCACGAGGACCTCGACGCGCTCGACTACCCGGTGATGATCAAGCCGCGTCGTGGCTCTGGCGCGCGCTCGATCCACCTCGCGCACGATCCCGCGCAGGCGCGCTTCTTCATCGACTACGTGCAGCGGGTGCCGCGTTCGAGCCGGCCCCAGGGCCTGCCAGACGGCGAGCCGGTGATGGTGCAGCGCGCGATGGGCGGCGAGGAGCTGTCGATCGACTGTCTCGGCGACCGCGCCGGTCGCTGCCTGAACGCGATCCCGCGCACGATGCTCGAGTCGCGCGGCGGCGAGTCGATCAAGGGCCAGGTCGTGCGCGACGAGGAGCTGATCGAGCTGGGGCGGCGCGTGATGGAGGCGCTGGCGGTGTGCGGCCCCGCGACGATCCAGGTGTTCCGCGATCCGGACATCGGGCTGGGGATCACGGATGTGAACACCCGCTTCGGCGGCGCCTTCCCGGCGCCCGCCTACGCAGCGCTGCCGGGCCGCAGCTACCCCGAGCTGATCGTGCGCATGGCCGGCGGCGACCCGGTGGCGCCGCACGTCGGCGAGTTCCGCGCCGGCCGCACGTTCACGCGCTACTACTGGCAGCTCGAGCTCGACCAGCAGCACGTGCCCACCGGCCGTGAGATCGTCCCCGGCGGGCTACCCGCGCCCGGCCAGGGGCACGCGCACTAGAATCGCATACGTGGCCACTGCAGTCGCAGACCCGCCCGTTGCTGCGCCC